>JAUVAY010000020.1 GCA_030591505.1 Flavobacteriales bacterium
ATGAAAAAGCGATCCTAATTTTCACCTCGATCGGAATGGCTAGCAAAGAAGAGCTTGTTGGAAAGAGAAGAATAATTAATGTAGCAATGGAAAGTGGGGTGGAGCTAGATGAAATTGTAATATCCAATCATGAGGTGCTTAGCGAATCTCTCACCTCATATTCAGTCCCTTTAGCGAATAGCGATAGAGGCAGAATGCATAAAACGGCAGTAGGACAAGTAAATTATGGATATCAAGCTGAACTTATTGCACATAATACAGAAGAATACGATGTTATTAATGAAAATATTTTTCATAGCCCGCTAACTGAAGCCTTATCAACTTTTTCTATTGATGTAGATGCTGCATCTTATAGTAATATGAGACGAATGATCAATAATGGTCAGCTGCCACAAAAAGATGTTGTTAGAATAGAAGAGATGATCAATTACTTTACTTATGATTATCCACAACCAGAAGGAGAAGATCCTTTTTCAATTACAACAGAAGTTTCGGCTGCACCGTGGAATACAAAACATCGTTTGGTTCATATTGGTTTGCAGGGAAAGATGATCGATTATGACAATTTACAAGCTTCGAATCTTGTTTTTCTAATTGATGTCAGTGGATCGATGGGTAGCCAGAATAAACTTCCATTACTAATTTCTTCAATGAAGTTGTTGGTTAATCAACTCAGTGAAAAAGACAGAGTAGCGATCGTTGTGTATGCAGGTTCTGCAGGTTTGGTTTTACCATCCACTCCTGCTTCTGAAAAGAAGAAGATTATGGATGCTTTGGGTCGATTGCAAGCTGGTGGTTCAACTGCAGGAGGTGCAGGGATTAAATTGGCGTATAAAATAGCGGTAGAGAACCTGATCGAGGATGGAAACAACAGAGTTATTTTGGCAACAGATGGAGATTTTAATGTTGGTGCTTCTTCCAGTTCAGATATGGTACGGTTGATCGAAGAAAAACGTGATCAAGGAGTTTTCTTGACGATCACGGGATTTGGAATGGGAAATTATAAGGATGGTAGAATGGAACAGATCTCCAATGCAGGGAATGGAAACTACTTCTATATTGATAATATTAAAGAAGCAAAAAAGGTTTTTGTAACTGAAATGCGCGCGACATTATTCACCATCGCAAAAGATGTTAAGATCCAAGTGGAGTTTAATCCTGAGAAAGTAGCCGCTTATCGATTGATAGGCTATGAAAACCGAATGTTGGAAGCGGAGGATTTTAATGATGATAAAAAAGATGCAGGTGAACTAGGTGCCGGTCATACGGTTACAGCATTGTATGAGATCATTCCAGTAGGGGTGGAGTCAGAATTTATAAAAGATGTAGATCCTTTGAAGTATCAAAGTAATTCTTTGGAGAAAAGATTGGGGAGTAATGAATTGTTAACAGTGAAATTCAGGTACAAAAAACCCGATGGAGATAAAAGTAAATTGATAACAAAGGTGCTATTTGATAAAGATATACCTTTAGATAAAACGAGTGAAAACTTCAGATTTTCTGCATCCGTTGCTTCCTTTGGAATGTTATTACGTGATTCTGAATTTAAAGGGGAGAGCAATTATAAAAGCATCCTTAAAATGGCAGAAAATTCAAAAGGCATAGATTCAGAAGGATATAGAAACGAGTTCACTAGCCTAGTTGAATCTTGTGAACTACTCGATAATAGAGGCTTGTCAAATAGATAGTGATATTTAAATTACGAATGATGAATTACTAATTACGTAATTTATCATTCGTAATTCGTAATTATCTTTTAAGGTCTTCTATAGTATTTACAGCAGTCTGCAGATCACGCTTTATATTAATATCATTCTCGCGTGATATTTTTTTATAATTTTCAAACTCCTCTTCAAGTTTATTATAGTCTTTTCGCGTACTTTTTGTAATCGAATTACTTTTAACAAATCGAAGGAATAATAAGACCGCAATCGCTGCTAAAATGAAAATGATAGCCCAAACGATTGTATTATAAGTGCCCTTTAATAGTGGCATCCCTACAAAAGAAATTCTATCCCTTCCAAAATTACTCTCATCTAATGCCTCAGTACGAAGATTCAATGAGTCCTTAGTTGACTTCAATTCAATTTCAAGTCTGTTAATTTCATTAAGTGCTGTTACGTTTTTAGATGCAGCTAGATTAAGACTGTCATTTATGTTTTTCCAAAGTTCATTAATACCTACTTTCTTAATTACCTTATATTCCTGGTAACTGGTAGATTTTTTCATTAATGATTCGTACTGTTCGCTAAGATTCTTGCTAAGCGTTTCCTCTTGGGCATTTACGTTAACAACTAATAAAGAGGCAAGACTTAAAAAGGTGAAGAATTTAAAAAATTGTTTTAATAACATAGGATTGATCTTATTTAAGAACAAATTTAATAGAGTAAACGAGCTTTTTCAAAAAAAAGTAGCAATTCTATCCAATGATTAATTAACAATTTCAATTAGGAAATAAATTTTAGACAGGAAATGCAAAATATCACCTCTACTATTAGACTTCAAAAAGAGTCTTTTTGTTGATCGAATTTAGCTTTTCGTTTAAGAGAAGACGAAGTTTTTTTTGTTGCTCAGGATAAATAATATTCAGAGACTTAACTCCACATAGTTTTTCGATCAATTGCTGACCACCAATAGTATTTGTAGCGATTCCACATACCAGGTCGGGTTTTGATCCAAATGCCTTCATAACACCATAAACAGCATAGGGATCGGAAGCACAAAGTATTCTGAATTTTACATAAGGGTTAATATATTTAATAGCGATCGATCCGTTATAGGGTTCTAAGGGAGAAGCACCGATTTCAATAACCACTATATCAGCATTTTGTCTTTGAAGCTTACCAAGCATTATTTTTAATGCCCTTACATATTCATTTACAGAAACAATAGTTGAAGGAAGGCCTGCATCAACAAAATCTATTATATATTCTGCTCCAGCGTCAAGCATTCCAAGCGTATCTCTGTATCTACCGGCACCTGTTAATTTTGCTGCGATGACTTTTGACCCAGCTAATTTTAATTGTCGTATCAGTATTTTCGCGGAAGTGGTTTTACCGGCTGACATTGAAGTCCCAACAACTAAAGCAACAGGTGTTGAAAATGGTGGGTATTCTTCATCCTTAACAAAATCTATCATAGAAACGAGTTGTTCATCTCTGTATATATGGCCCATATAATCAAGTTTGATCAAATTTGGAATAAAGCTTGAAATGGATGTCAGTTTTCCCACGATACCTGCTGACGTGAGTAGATGCATTCTATTATCATCTCCTACATCTTTATAACTACCAGTGGCTTCTAGTGTTGCAAAGCGATCTCCCAGAACACCAATTAGAATATCTCCTTCAGAGACTTCAGCCATTCTACCACATTTCATTTCAACCCCTAATGTTCCAGGTGGTCCAACAACTTTACATGCAACATATTGACCTTGATACCATTCTTTTTTTGGAAGGCGTTTAATCTCTATGTCGTCTTGCTCAAAGTCTGCAATTCGTGTGAGTGAAAGAAAAAAATACCTACGTTTCATTTTAATAGCTAATTAATTGAGTAATCTATTGGTGCTTCAAGAAGCAGAAGACTTAATAATGCACTTCGTTCAATAAGTTTGCTCTGAAAAGCAAATTCATGATCAGCATGCGCGCCATCACCTATAGCACCTAAACCATCAAGTGTGGCGGTATACTGACTTGTCGTATTTCCATCTGATCCTCCACCGGCTGAAGTTTCTGTTAATTCAATATTTAATTCATGCCCGATATTTTTTGCTACCTGCCATAATATTCTATTCGCCGGAGTTCCTTCTATTGGAGGTCTGCCAATTCCCCCTTTAATTGCCAATTCGACTCCGGGGTTTTCAGTTTCCATGGTTAGAATTTGTTCTTCTATTCGCATTGCATCCTTATTTGTAGGGACTCTCACATCTACGATTGCGCTACTTTCAGGGGCAACAACATTTGGCCGAACTCCACCATCGATCATTCCCACGTTAACACTAATTCCATTTTTAGGTTCATTTAGTAAGAATAATTTTTGAATAACATGAGATAATTCAACGATAGCACTTGCCCCTTTGCCGGGATCCAGTCCTGCGTGGGCAGCTTTACCCTTTAAGGAGATGGTATATTTTCCTACTCCAACCCTCCTTGTTTTTAATTTTCCATCATAACCTAAAGAAGGTTCTAAAATAAATGCACGGGAGGCAATTTTCGCCAACCGTTTGATTATCTGAGTCGATTCCTTGCTTCCTGTCTCCTCATCAGAATTGATTATTACTACAGGAAGTACAGTTGTTTTTAGATTAAAATTATTCAGCGCTTTTATTGCGTAAATAAGTTGAATAATCCCCGCTTTCATATCGTAAACACCAGGTCCTGTTATTTTATTTTCCTTAATTATGACTGGCATTTTCTTAAGTGTTCCCAATGGCCAAACAGTGTCAGTATGGCCAATAAGAAGTTGAATGCATTCATTTTTAGTACGGTGTTTTGGTCGTGCATATAAATAACCACCGGATTTTTTACCAGGAACCCAATTGGTGTAATAGCCCACTTCTTTAAATTCTCTAATTAGAAAATGATAGGCATTGAATAAATGAATAGGATCATTGGAAGGTGATTCAATTTTTGCAAATTCCTCTAGGTCATTCAGGATATTCTCTTTCTGAGACCTTAAAAAACCTACTATTTTTTGCACTGGGTTCATTCTTCATTTTTTAAAATCCTTTGGAAGAGGGAATACACCTGTTTCTTTTATACTCGCATACCTACCAGGATGCAAATAAGAAAGGAGAGGATGATTAAACAATTGTTGTTGTTCATCCTTATCTGCTTCACGTAAGTAGTCTTCATCAGCTCTTGCATTGATTATTCTTCCGGTAATCAGACTATTTTGGCCAAAATCATCATAGATTTTATAAAGTTTACATTCCAACATTAGGAAGGAATCTTTAAGAAATACACCTTCGATCGTAGATGCAGGTATTGTTTCGATCTGACTAAGAATTGCTTTGTCTGTATCGCTATTGGTCCGTGGACTAGCCGTTAAGCTTGTTATTACTAGTTGCTCGGGTTTTGGGTAAGAAACAGTAAAGTAGCCATGTTTCTTAATATTATGATAGGTCGAATGCCTCGGTGTACAAACGAAACCATAATGATCTTCCCAGCTTAATGGAATTGACATATGTTTTGGAGCAAGGTCAAAGTGATCACCTTCTTTACTTCCTATAACAACAAGTGGGAAGGGGAGGTAAAAGCGCTCCCAAAAAGAATCATTTAGTTCGATATTTCTCCATCTTCCCTTCATTTCCTTCGACTTAAATAACCTTTATTAAGTTACAAAAAAACTTGTTGATAAACAACGAGCTAATGGCCAATTACAGATGAATTCTTAGTAATTTACATTTCGTAATTCGTCCCCGATAACTATCGGGGCGTAATTTTTATTTATGAATGAATTTGATAAAAAAGCATCTTCTTGGGACGATGACCCTGCAAAAGTAAAACGATCTGCAATCATAGCTTCCCGAATGAAGGAAAGACTGAATAATAAAAGGTTTGAGAAAGCGATGGAATATGGTAGTGGTACCGGTTTACTTGGATTTGAGTTTTTGGATAATGTAGATCACTTGACATTAATGGACGTCTCTCAGGAGATGACAAGAGTTGCTGAAAGTAAAATTAATGATTCATTAAAAGGAAGGGTAGAAGCCCTGCAAATTGACTTAATGAAGGATGTGCTACCAGTTCAGCGGTTCGATCTCATTTTTTCCTTACTCACTTTTCATCATATAGATGATACAGAAATGATATTAGAAAAACTGCATAAGTTATTATTACCGGGAGGCGTTTTAGCTATTATAGATCTAGAGAAAGAGGATGGATCTTTTCATACAGGAGAATTCCATGGTCATTTAGGCTTTGAAGAAAATGAGTTAAAAGCTCAACTTATAAAAAAGAATTTCCAAGCAGAACAATATTCAACGATCTATTCAATCGATAAAGAAAATGGAAGATCCTATCCATTATTTATGTCAGTATCTCGAAAAGAAGCATAATCAACAACACTTTAAAATTCTTATTTTCAGGAAGGCAATAAAATGTTCATAAAGTTGTTAAAATTTATCTCTTAATTAGCCTTTCTTCTGTGAGTGTGACTACACTTAGCTTGTATGTAATAGTGTCATATAAGGTCTAAATTATCTTGTTATAATAACTGATAAAAGTTTCTTTTATAGTAGACAAAAGTCATACTTCGGGGAGTTTTCGGCTCATATTTTTACTGTGTTAATTGTCACAGAAGTGTCTGCACAATGACAAATGTCACAGAAGATAAAAAACGCAAAATTTGATTAAAATGAAAAACTTAAACATTAATAGAAAGTTCACATTACTTCTTTTACTTTCTATATTTTCATTCCAATACCTCAGCAGTCAGTTTATATTAGATGCCGAAGTTAGACCGAGAGCTGAATATCGCCATGGTTTCAAATCCTTGATGCCAGACTCAACTGACGCTGCTATGTTTATTTCACAGCGTACTCGTTTTAATGCCTTGTTTGATAGGGACAATATCAAAATGTACATTAGTCTACAAGATGTTCGTACATGGGGTGATGTTGGCCAGTTAAATAGTTCCGACTTAAACGGATTGGCTATTCACCAAGCATGGGGACAATTTGGAGTTGGTGAGTTCTTCGCTGTAAAGGCTGGTCGTCAGGAATTAGTATATGATGATCATAGAATGTTTGGTAGTGTCGGATGGGCGCAGCAAGCACGTAGCCATGATGCTTTACTTGGAAAGTTTAAAAAAGATAAATTAACAATTGACCTTGGTTTAGCTTTCAACCAAAATGGTAGAGCAGTTACTGGTAACGCTTATACAATTCCAAACAACTATAAAGCGATGCAATTTATTTGGGCTAACTATTCTACGGATGCTGTTAAAATCAGTTTTTTAGTATTGAATAATGGATTACAATACCTTCATCCTACTGATACTGATAGTAATGAAACAAGGTACAGTCAAACTTTTGGTACACATGTTAAAACTAGGTTAATAGACCTAATTAATCTTACAGGTAATTTTTATTTCACAAGCGGAAAGGATAGATCTAATAATTCAATGAGTGCTTATAATGCTGCATTGGATCTTGATTTTAAACCAAAGGATGCAAAATGGAACGCGGGTGTTGGTTTTGAAATGATGAGTGGTAATGATATTGTTGATGGTGGAACTGATCTAGAAACAAACAATGCTTTTAATCCATTTTATGGTACTAACCATAAATTCAATGGTTTAATGGATTATTTCTATGTTGGAAACCATTATAATAATGTAGGATTAGTTGATGTATATGTAAGAGGTGGTTTAGTAATGGGAAAATCTAAATTCATCCTTGCGTTCCATAATTTCATGATGAATGGAAGTATTACAATAGCCTCTGAAGTACAATCCAGTCAGTTAGGTTCTGAGCTTGACTTTGTATATGTGTATTCATTGAGTAAAGCGGTGAATATTAAAGCTGGTTATTCCCAAATGTTTGCTGCGGAGAGCATGGAGTTGATAAAAACGGGAAATTACGAAAACACTAACAATTGGGCTTGGTTAATGTTAACCTTTAAACCTCAGTTATTTAAACACGATTACCCAGAGAAAAAAGAATTATAAGACAAACAGATGAAACGAAAAGACTTTATAACTAGTCTATTTGCATTTATTCCCCTAGGTACTGGTTTTGCAGGGATCACATTTATGGGGGCGCGTTTTATTACGCCTCGAAAAAGTGAAAAACTGTATCGGAAAATATTCGCCATGAACCTGGATGATATAGAAGTAAATGAAAGCAAACCATTTTTTGATCTAACTGGACGCGAACTTGTCTTGGTTAGAACAGGAGAAAATGATGTAAGAGCAATCTCAACTACTTGTACTCACCTTGGGTGTAAAGTACATTGGGAAGCGGATAAGAACATTTTCTTTTGTCCATGCCATAATGGGGTATTTAGCCCAGAAGGGGCCGTAATTGAAGGACCACCACCTCGTCCACTCGACACTTACCGTGTGCAAGTGGAAGGAAAAGTAGTTTACCTCTATAGTCAAATCGCAGAATCCTAATTATTATGAGTTTAACAAGTTGGTTAAAAAAATCATTTCCAGTCGATGACGAAGCTTTGGCGGAAATGTCGAGTGAACCCATACCAAATCATTTAAAGAAATGGTGGTGGGCACTTGGAGGAACACCTGCATACATGTTTGTGGTGCAATTAGTAACAGGATTCATGCTCATATTTTACTATGTCCCTGATCCTAATCAGGCCTATGAAAGTGTGCAGCATATTAGTGAGTCTGTATCTTTTGGTTGGTTGATCCGTGGTGTTCACCGTTGGTCTGCTAACATTATGATCGCCTCGCTGATCTTACACATGATGCGTGTATTCTTCACGAAGTCTTATCGAGCTCCTCGAGAGTTGAACTGGATGTTTGGTGTTATCCTCTTTGTGATCATGCTTGTATTCGGTTTTACTGGTTACTCATTAGTATATGAGCAAATGTCTTATTGGGCAATGCAAGTTGGAACTGAGATCGCTGGAGCAACTCCACTAATTGGACCTTGGTTAGCCGATTTCCTTAAAGGTGGCGACATGATAGGGCAGAATACATTAACACGGTTCTATGCTTTTCATGTTATGATATTGCCAGTAGTAAGTATGATGCTTATTGCTGTACATGTCTACCTAATAAGAACTTTAGGCGTTACAGACCTTAGATTTAAAGGAGAAGAAAAAAAGGATAAGAAAACATTCCCATTTTGGCCTGATCATGCAACCACTGAGTTTGTTATGGTAAGTATTATTATGCTAATGCTTGTGATCTTAGCCCTAGTATTTCCACCACATCTTGGTGCTCCTGCAGATCCCAATAATACACCGCTACATATTAAACCTGAATGGTACTTCTATCCAGTGTTTAGGTGGTTGAAAATTACAAATTTGACCTGGGGTGTTATCGGTCCAATGGTATTCCTTGTGCTTCTTTTCTTTTGGCCTTTCGTTGATAGGTTCTTCGAGAAATTATTCCCTAAAAAGGATGTAGCATTTTGGATTGGAGTTATTGGTGCATTAACAATTACAATATTCCTTGTTTGGGAAACACTAGCAGCTCATTAATTAAAAAGAATAAGATTTAAATAAAACAATATACCATGTCACAAAGTTTAAATAGTAAAAGAGTCATTATCGGGGTACTAAGTATCGCATTTATTGCTGCACTTATGATTGCCGTTTTTAAAGAAGTAGAAAGGCAACTACCTGATTACAGACCTGATCCTGTAGTTTCTAATGAAACTAAGCACTGTATAGGTTGCCACAGTGAAAAAGGTAATGGGAAGGTTATAACTGAACAATGGAAGGTTAGTAAGCACGCTGAAGTTGGAGTAGGTTGTTTAGAATGCCATAAGGCAGATGAAGGAGACATCGATGGATATGAACACCACGGTGATTTTATTGCAACAATTGTAACACCAAATGATTGTGGAAAATGCCATAAAGAAGAGGTAGAGCAATTCACACACAGTCATCATGCTGATGCTGCTGCAATCTTAGGTTCCTTAGATAATGTATTAGCAGAAGTAGTTGAAGGTCATATGAGCTACAATGATGGAGCTAATCCCGCAGCTGCTTCTGGTTGCTGGCAATGTCATGGTTCAAAAGTTGAATTGTTAAGAGATGAGAATGGTAATACAATGAAGGATAGTGATGGTATTTTACTTTTTGATCCTAAAACTTGGCCAAATACTGGAATTGGTCGTATCAATC
Organism: Flavobacteriales bacterium; assembly: GCA_030591505.1. GTDB lineage: Bacteria > Bacteroidota > Bacteroidia > Flavobacteriales_D > JAHECK01 > JAHECK01. The sequence continues at coordinate 9,819 of JAUVAY010000020.1, forward strand.
TTGATGGTTCAAAAGGATCTTGTTCTGCTTGTCATAACAGACACCATTTCTCTGTCGAGCAAGTAAGACATCCGGATAATTGTGGAAAATGTCACCTAGGTCCGGATCATCCTCAAAAAGAGATCTATGATGAATCAAAACATGGTATCAATTTTTATGCACACGTAAATGAAATGAACCTTGATGCAAAACCATGGATCGTAGGTGAAGATTATATAGCTGCACCAACGTGTGCAACTTGTCATATATCTGCAACCCCTGATCAACCAATCACTCATGATGTAGGAGACAGAATATCCTGGACACTTCGTCCTCCGGTTTCAGAAAAAGTGGATGCCGCGCAGGTTAAGAAATTCAAAAAACTAGGACAAGAGCTTCCTGATCATTTCTTATCATGGGAACAACGAAGAGGAAACATGCAGAATGTTTGTCAGCAATGTCATACTAAGAAATACGTAAATAATTTCTATACTCAGTATGATAACATGGTGAACTTGTATAATGATAAGTTTGGTAAGCCTGCAACAGAATTATATAAAATGATCAAAGCAAATGGATTGTTAGATGATGTTGCTTTTAATGAAGCAATCGAGTGGACTTATTTCTACTTATGGCATCATGAAGGTCGTAGAGCGAGAATGGGAGCAGCTATGATGGGACCTGATTATACGCAATGGCATGGTAACTTTGAAGTTGCAGAGCGTTTCTATATCGATTTTATTCCTGAATTAAAAGAAGTTATTGAAGAGGGAAGACATAACGGTTTGACAGCTGCTGCAAATGAAACAGAAGCCAGAATGAATGAGATTCTTAATTCTGAAATGCACAGATGGTTTTTAGGAAAATCAAGTCCTGAAGAAGTTGCAAAAAGGAAAGAAGATGCTAAAAAGTTTAGAGATAGATATTCTAATTAATAGCGAATACGCAAGTATGCTTCAAATGTAAAAGTTGAAAAATGGTATATAAAAAGGCGCAAATGGAAAACACAAATGTAACTTCCATTTGCGCCTTTGTTTTTAATAATGACTTGAAATAATAAATAACACGAAAAATAATTTCCTTATGAGCGAATCAAGGAGAAGTTTTATAAAAAAAAGTGCGCTAGCTAGTGCAGCCACAGCAATAGGAATGTCTTTGCCTGCAAGTGCACTGGCTTCTGATATAAAGAGTATTGAAAAGTTTGAAGGCTGGAGATGGGATAAATCAGTTTGTCGTTTCTGTGGAACAGGATGTGGTATCATGGTAGCCACAAAGAATGATAAAATAGTAGCGGTAAAAGGAGATCCAGCAGCACCAGTTAACCGTGGACTAAATTGTATCAAAGGTTATTTTAATGCGAAGATCATGTATGGTGAAGATCGCTTAAAGCAACCATTGTTACGAGTAGATGAAAATGGGGACTTTAGTAAAACAGGCAGCTTTAAACCTGTGAGTTGGCAACGTGCTTTCGATGAAATGGAAAAGCATATGCGAAAGTCTCTGAAGGAGCTAGGACCAACAGGTATAGCTGTATTTGGATCTGGACAGTATACAATTATGGAAGGATACGCAATGGCCAAGTTGATGAAGGCTGGTTTTCGTTCCAATAACCTAGATCCCAATGCACGACATTGTATGGCTTCGGCTGTTGCAGGATTTATTCAGACCTTTGGAATCGATGAGCCTTCGGGTAATTATGATGATATTGAAATAGCTGATACTATTGTGCTTTGGGGAGCGAATATGGCAGAAATGCATCCGATACTTTGGTCAAGGATATCTGATAGAAAATTGTCAAATATTGATAAGGTTAAAATCATCAACCTAACAACATTTACAAACAGATCTACTGACCTTTCAGATATTGAGATCATTTTTAAACCCCACACAGACCTTGCGATAATGAACTATATAGCACGTAAAATATGCTATGAAGTGGAAGATGCTATCGATTGGGATTTTGTGAATGAACATACTGTGTTTGCTACTGGACCTGTTGATATTGGTTATGGAATGCGCACACCAGATCACCCTAAGTTTACCGATAAGGAAAGAGAAACGGTAAAAGCGGAAGCTTCTAAAGTTTTGAGTAAAACAGAAGGGGTTACCCTTGCTTATTTAGGTCATAAAGAAGGAGATACGTTAGAAATGAAGAACAGAGGGTCTGCCGGTAAACACTGGAAGATCACCTATGAAGAGTTTAAAAAAGGATTAGAACCCTATACTTTGGATTTTGTAGCAGAACTAGCTAAAGGTGATTCAGAGGAGGATATCGATACTTTTAAAGTTAAGTTGGAAATATTAGCGAGTAACTATATAAATAAGTCGAGAAAAGTTACTTCTTTCTGGACTATGGGCTTTAACCAGCATACACGTGGTACTTGGGTTAATGAACAGATCTATATGATCCATTTATTACTTGGTAAACAAGCACAACCTGGAAATGGAGCCTTTAGTTTAACGGGACAACCTTCTGCTTGTGGTACTGCTCGTGAAGTAGGAACATTTTCACATCGATTACCTGCCGATATGGTAGTAGCTAACCCTAAACATAGAAAACGATCAGAAGAATTATGGAATATTCCTCAGGGAACGATCAATCCTAAGGTTGGTTCACACATTACTAAAATAATGCGGGATATTGAAGATGGTACAGTAACCTTTGCCTGGGTTAATGTTTGTAATCCATTTATGGGAACAGCGAATGCTAACCACTGGATAAAAGCTGCGAGGAACATGGACAACTTTATGGTAACCTCAGATGGTTATCCAGGAGTATCTGCTAAGGTTTCAGATTTAATTTTGCCTTCTGCAATGATCTATGAAAAGTGGGGTGCTTTTGGTAATGCAGAAAGAAGAACACAACATTGGAGACAACAAGTTACTCCGGTTGGTGATGCGATGCCTGATACATGGCAATATTTGGAAATAGCAAAACGATTTACCATTCGGGATGTATGGGGGGAGCAAAATATCCCCGGTTTGGAAGGTGGATTGCCTGATGTATTACCTGAAGCGAGAGAGATGGGTTTTTCACCCGATGACTCCTTATTTGATGTATTATTTGCCAATGAAAAAGCTAAGTCACATACTTGGCCAGATGAGGTAGGTAATGGTTTTCAGAACACAGAAGCGGAAGGAGACAAAAGAACGGTGATGGGTAGTGATGGTAAAGAATGGAAAGGATATGGTTTCTTTGTCCAGAAATACCTTTGGGAAGAATACAGAGAGTTTGGACTAGGGCATATGCATGATCTAGCGCCATTCGATAGATATCATGAAGCAAGAGGACTAAAATGGCCATATGTAGATGGTAAAGAAACCCAGTGGCGTTTTAATTCAAAATACGATCCTTATGCTGCGGCAACGGGAAATACGGATTATGCATTTTATGGTCCTGCACTGAAAGCGCTCCCATCAGGAACGCTTACTGGTATTGATAATAAAGAAAAGACGGGCTTAAAAAATAAAGCTAAGATATTTTTCAGACCCTATATGGATCCACCTGAAATGCCGGATAAAGAGTATCCATACTGGCTATGTACCGGTCGTGTACTTGAACACTGGCACACCGGAACAATGACAATGCGAGTTCCTGAATTGTACAGAGCAGTGCCTCAGGCATTATGTTATATGAACCCTAAAGATGCTCAGAAGCAAGGATTCAAGCATGGTGATTATGTATGGATTGAGTCAAGAAGAGGAAGAGTAAAAACACATATTGATGTGAGAGGTAGAAATTCAATGCCTCAAGGATCTATTTTTGTTCCCTTCTTCGATGAGAAAGTGTTGATCAATAAAGTTTGTCTGGATGCAACATGTCCAATTTCGAAAGAAACAGACTTTAAAAAGTGCTCAGTAAAAATTTATTTGGTTTAAGCGAATTATAGCAATTTGATGGGAGCATCAGAACATAAATATAATAGAAGAGAAACCCTTCGTAAAATGTTGGGAAGTGGAGGGCTTTTTGCAATTGGAGGTATGGCCTGGGCTGGTTATGTTGACGAGGCGAAGAAGGTTGACCTTGTTCTGAGACCTCCTGGAGCTTTAGATGAATTAGATTTTCAGAAAGCGTGTATAAAATGTGGGATCTGCGTTGAAGTCTGTCCTTATGATACATTAAGTCTTGCTGAAAGTGGTTCGTCTATTCCGATTGGAACTCCCTATTTCAAGCCAAGGGACATCCCTTGCTATATGTGTACTGATATTCCATGTGTTGTTGATTGCCCTACAGATGCTCTAGATGAGTCCTTGGTTTCTATTGCCAAAGAAAATGGAACAGTAGCGTTAGATATTAATAAATCGAAGATGGGGATTGCTGTGTTAAATACAGAAACCTGTCTGGCATTTTGGGGAATTCGTTGTGATGCTTGTTATCGAGCATGTCCGTTGATAGATGAGGCTATAACGCTCGACTTGACAAGGAATGAAAGAACAGGTAAGCATGCCATGTTAAAACCTAAAATTAATAATGAGGTGTGTACAGGCTGTGGAATGTGTGAACATGCTTGTATTACAGAGGAAACATCCATTTATGTATTGCCTATTGCTGAAGTAAAAGGAAAAGTACATGATCAATATATAAAAGGATGGGAAGAAGGAGATGAGGCAAGGATAGACACTACGAATGTTTATAAGGATACCAAAACAAATGAGCAATCTACCTTAGATTATTTAAACGATACAGAGTCATTATTTGAAGATGAGTAAAATTTATAATAATAGGTTTTTAATTAGTCGTAGGATAGTTCAATTACTGATCCTCGGACTTTTTATTGCTTCTAATTATTATGGTTTTAAATTCATCAGAGGTAACCTGAGTGCTGCAAAGCTATTCGATATTGTTTATCTCGCCGATCCTTATGCAGCATTACAAATGCTATCTGCGGGTATGCTAATTAGTGTTGATATTATTATTGGAAGTTTGATCGTGTTATTATTTTATGGATTGTTTGCAGGAAGGGCATTTTGTTCTTGGGTTTGCCCGATGAACATCGTTACGGATACAGCTTCCTGGGTTAGAAGAAAGCTGAATTTTAAAATTGCATCGGGCCAGTATTTAAGAGTAAATCGTAAAGCTAGGTATTGGATCTTAGGTCTCAGTTTTATTGTTTCTGCAATTGTTGGAGTAGCGGCTTTTGAATTTGTGAGTCCGATCTCAATGCTACATCGAGGGCTAATTTATGGTCTAGGAACAGGATGGTTGATCGTATTGATGGTATTTATTTTTGATCTTTTGGTATTAAAACACGGTTGGTGCGGTTTTTTATGTCCATTAGGCGCATTTTACTCACTAATTGGAAAATATAGTTTATTAAGAATTGAACATCTTAAGGATAAGTGTACAGATTGCAATGACTGTAAATTGGTTTGTCCTGAGATTCAAGTATTAGATATAATTGGAAAAAAAAGCGGATATATTTCGTACGGCGAATGCACTAATTGTGGTCGTTGTATCGATGTCTGTGAAGATAAAGCATTAAAATATTCATTTAAAAAATTAAAATTATGAATAAGTTGAGTATGACCATTTTGGGATCATGTATTTTGTTGTTTTCTGCATGTAGCGATAGTTCGGAAGAGGTAGTTTCACTTCCTGTTTCCAATGGTGATGAATTATTAGCAGATGAGTCAGGTAATGTTGAAATGGCAAGTTATCCGACCACCTCTGAAATGGATAGTGAAGGTATTCAACGTTCTTTTGAGAATTCACCACCATTAATTCCTCACACTATTGATGGAATGTTTAAGATCACCATTGATGAAAATCAGTGTATGATGTGTCATATGCCGGAGAAAGCAGATGAGAAGAATGCGATGCCAATTCCACTTACGCACTTTACAGATTACCGTCCTGTAATTGAGCAGGAGGGTGATTTATATGTTGTACAGGCAGATGAAAATGAAGTGGTAGCTAATTCAACTGGTGGTGAGCTAAACAAAGCAATGTTTAATTGTAATTTGTGTCATGCTCCACAAGCAGATATTGACCCAATGGTTAAGAATTTATTTGAAGCTGATTTCAGATCATCATCAAGTAAAAATTCTTCGAATTTGAATGAGGTGATAGACGAAGGGGTGAAGTAGTTGAAGTTAGAATGCTAAATTGTAAATTTTAAATGATTTTATAATTTAGCATTAAACATCACGTATTTAGATATATAGCATTCATAATATAACATTTAAAATTTTATTTAGTGAATATTTCAAGCATAGTGATACAATGTACTCCTGAATATGTTGAGGGTCTTGTGACAGAACTAAAGAAGGGTGAAATAGCAGAATACCAAATTCATGATGAATTGGGTCGGATCATTGTTATTCTAGAAGAGGATGGAGTAGAAGGTGAGGTAGCAAAACTCAAACAGTTACAGGCATTACCACATGTGTTGTCAGCCGACATGGTTTTTTCTTACGCAGAAGATGAGTTGGAAGCAGAGAGAGACAAGTTGGAAAAAGTGGATAGCATTCCGGATTGGATGAATGATCCGGATGCCACATTTAATGATATTAAATATAATGGGGATTTGAAAGGAAGATTTTGATTAATGAGTATTCATTGGGCTAAAGCCCAACGGAATACTTAGCCATTGTCATTTTGTTGATTCATGTCACCTTTTGCCCTACCTTTCAAGGTAGGGTAAAATTAACACAAAGGGACACTGGCTTTAGCCTTTAAATTTAAAAATCAGTATTTCACTGTATTTATTTTATTTAAGATTCAAATATCTTTAATGTATAATATTTTAACATTTTAGGTACGATGTCATTTGTCAAAATCTGGATTCATGCAGTTTGGTCTACTAAGAAAAGACAAAAGCAATTGGATGAGTCGAAACGTAAAATAGTTTTCAGACATATGCATGAGAATGCATTTGCAAAAGGAATATTGATAGAAGTGGTAAATGGGTATTCTGATCATGTACATTGTTTATTTAGATTAAGAAATGATCAAACAATAAGTAAAGTCGTTCAGTTGATCAAAGGAGAGTCTGCCTATTGGATAAATAAACAACAATTGACTAAAACAAAAGTTCAATGGCAAAAGGAGTATTATGCAGTTTCTGTTAATGAAAGAGGTGTAGATAATGTCAAGAGATATATTCAGAATCAGGAAGAGCATCATAGAAAACAATCTTATACCGTTGAGTATAATGATTTTATATCAAAATATGGCTTTGTTATTAAAGGCTAAAGCCAATTCATTTTATTGATGTTTATCACCAGACTGAAGTCTGGTGGAATATAAGTTATTGGAGATGTTTTTAATTATAATCTGGGTTACCCCATCTTTTGCCCCACCTTTTCTTGTCTCACTTTTTTTGTCCCATCTTTTAAGATGGGGTAAAATTGGCAAAAACACACAATTGGCTTTAGCCTTTAATAAAAAAGAGACCTTCAGTGGTAAAGGCCTCTTCTCATTTTTGATAATTGAATGTGATTGGTAAACAATTATCGGTTAAGTATTAATTTTCTTGTAAACTGTTCATTATCTGTATATAAAGTTAAATAATAAATTCCACTTGCTAGTTCAGATAAATTTTCATTGATCTCAATTCGTCCTTGACGGAGTCCTCTGTCTAGAATTTTTACTGGTCTACTTAGCATATCTTCCAATACTAAAGTTATGTCCTGCGACCCATCTATTGAATATACTATTGTAGTAACTCCATCTGTAGGGTTGGGGAAATTTTGAGCTAACCAAGATGTAGGTTTTTCTTCTTCCCATATCGAATTTGGCATTTCCAATGTCGTTTCTGCATCAAATGAAGTAGGGGCTTCTTCAACATTACCTGCCTTATCAGTAGCGATTGAATAGAATTTATAATTGTCACCATATTCGCCGATTAGGAACATAGTGATGTCCTCCGAATGAGAAACAATCAATTGATATTCTTCATCGTTCTTGCTAGCATAGATATCATACCACCTTACTCCAGAAGCGTCATCTGTACCACTCCAAGTAATATTAAATATGGTATCGTTGATGATGGCTGGTAATGGACTGACTTGACTACTTGGATTAACATCATCAAAGCCATTATCCCAGATATTGGTGACAATAGGTTCGTTCGTATCAAAAATAATGATCGAATTATTTTCAATAATATCACCGCTTTGAACACTTTCATTTAATTCAATTCCAAAGGAAACAAAACCTTGTCCTTCCGGAGAATCTACATTAGGTGGAAGAAATCCATCAAAAGGATCATTGGTCAAACTCATTGTTAAGGTATCAAGTGTTGTAAATTCCCATATTACAATTCCCGTAAGGGTGTCCAACATGGCGTCTATTCTAAGTAGGTTTGGCATAGTTGGACGTAGATCGAGTATATCAGTAAAAGTGTTACTCTCTGTAGTAACAGGAATGATAATATTACCGAATCCGTAATCGATAAACCTGAAAGTCGATAAGTCAAATTTTGATACATCAAGACTATCAATAATTATTACAATTTGAGCGGCAGCATCAGCACTGTCTATATTTTCAAACTGAATAGTGTAAGCCATTGTTGTAAATCCATTGATATAATTATCTCCAACAATTCCTGGCCCTGTCTTAGCATTGGGGTCATGAGATGTCATGGTTCGTAGTTTTTTAAAAGTTTGTTTTCTCCCTCCATTCTCATCTTGATTTGTGCAAGCATTGTAGGAGTCGACAACACACCCTCCTAATGTTAGTGTATTATTAGCTCCAACTACAAAACCTTGCGCGATCTCAGCTGCAATTTTAGCAAAGCGTCCAAATTTCGTCCAAGGTATTACAGTTCCCAATAATGTTGACCCACAAGTAAAGAAGGCGCTTACAGCAGAAGCAGAAGCGCTTGTGGTCGACCCAATTTGTGACATTGCACCAGCTTGAACTTGTCCACCAGTAAAACCAGTAGCAACAGCTTCAGGCACTCCAATTCCAACATACTCGCCTGATAGTCCACTAATTGTTGAGAGAACATCCTTAATGCAATCTATAGCATCACCTCCTGGTGTTAATTCAAGTGCAATTTTTATTGCACAATCCATTATCGTTGCAGCACAATCACTAGCTGTAGGGCTAGGCTCATTTTTTATGTAAGGAGGACTTACCGTTCCGGTTATACAAATATCACCTTCTGGTCCTGACTGACTATCTTGATTAGCATAAAATGTAACTTGGAAGGAATTACTACCAGGAGGTAAGCTTGGAATCACAGCATTAAGGTATTGCCTTGTATTTGAAGAGTCTGTTATCATAGGAGTCAGGAAAAATAGAGAATCCACCCCTTCAGAAATTGCTTGAGTAACAGATTCATTAAGACTTTCAGTATCTCTTGGATCTATATATGTTCCACTTAATACATCAAAATTCATTTCACCATCCTCATCGCTCCACGGAATATTGCCAATATTTACAGGAACTAATAGCGCATCAACATTCCCATTATTTACAATTGTGATATTAAAATTGACATACCTATTTGGTCTGAACATAGCTGGGCCAGTTATATAAATATCCAATTCAGGTGCAATTCTATCTATTACTTCATAACCTTCTATAAGTATTAATGTGTCAGTTTCGTTGATAACTTTCACATCATAGAATCCTAGTTCAGCGCTACTTAGATTGAGAACCACTATTAAAACATGAGAAGAGGTAAAGAAAACAGTGTCTGGAGTTAAAGTGAGAGCTTCATTATCACTTTTACATAAAATTACAATTGAATTTTCCTCAAAACCATTACCAGTAATTGATGATGTTACAATTGCTCCTTGCCCTCCTTTATTGGTTGTAATAGCATCAACCGAATTGATGGTGATTTCTATAGAGCTCGTGTCAGCACCACATTCGTTTGTTGAGATCAAAGTAATTTCATAAACACCTGGCTGATTATAAAAATGAGCGGGTTCCTCAGCATCACTAATTTCTCCATCACCAAAACTCCATTGATAAGATTCCGCATATTGAGAATTATTAATGAAGCTGACCGTATTGTTGAATTGTATAATTTCAAATACGGATGTAGCCCCAAAAGTTTCGCAAATCGTAAAAGGGATAACTTCATGTAAACTCCAGCTGCCATTTTGATTTAGCCCACGGACGTAAACAACGTATTCACCTAATTCTAAACCAGAAATATCAACGGGCGCATTAATTGTTGCGTTATTTCCATCATTACTAATAGGTACCGGTGTTCCATTCCCAACTCCAGGGTCTTCTCCAATAAAATATTCTGCGGCTACAAAACTGACTTGAGCACTTCTAAACACTCTAAAGGTTCTTATATCTACGAGAGACCATCTTCCTTGATCATTTTTAATTCTAAAACCAACAAGATGAATTCCGGGATCTATATTCAATGTTGATAATTCTGCTTCAAGATTTACTTCACTTCCGCTTTCAAAACTTATTGGAGTTCCATTTCCAAAACCTGGATCGGCATCAATATAGTATTCAGCCTCCACCATATTAGTGGAAATAGGGACATAAGCCTTAAAAATTCTATAATCACTAATTGACCATAAACCTAAATCACTCTTTGTTCTTATATAAAATGAATGAATACCTGGCTCAGTATCAATGGGTAAGTCTATGTCGAGATTGACAATTTCCGATGGACTGGAAATATCAATGGGTGTTCCGTTACCAAATCCTGGATCACCATCAATATAATACTCTGCCTCAACAATTGTTTGTGCAGCCAATACATTGCATAAAATAAATGCAAGTATTCCTAAAATTGTATTTAGTTTCCTAATTGATCTCATGTTATATCATTCAGGAGCAGATAATAACACTTGTATTTGTATATTTCCATCTACGGGGACCGAAGCGTTTTCCAGAACAAAATTTCGGACAACTGGAATTGCAGGTTCACCAGCGTAACTGAATGGAAAGGCACCCCCGAATAATCCTATATCGTTTCCATCCAAACCTGCATCTGAGCCGGCTTCTCCGTCAGCGATTTCCAGATCATAGCCATAAATATTATATACAAAATTTGTAATTGGAAGATCTGCATCAACAAAATTATTCTGTAACCAGATCAAATTATTTGTACCTGAATTATTATTATAGGGTAATGTGTCTTGAGTTGAGGCAAAAGAAATATTATTATTAAAAGTACAAACAAAACAATTTGTTGGAGTAGTGCCATAAAAGATATTATTCTCCATAATTATAGAGACAGATGGTTCCCAACTAAAAAAAACAGAGGTATAGTTTGATGCAGGAATAAAAAGGTTGTTTCTAAATACGCAACCACTTCCATCCATTTGTCTTATTCCGCCACGGATAACATTATTTTGAAATACGAGGTTATTTCTAGGTGTATCTACCATTCCATTAAGTACTCGAACGGAATAATCAAACCCCCCGTTTATTCTTAAAACACAATTTTCAACAAAGAAATTATCCCCAGCAATCACTATTATACCAACTTGACAATAAGCAATGGTAATACTACTTACATCCTCATCTCCAGCAATTTGATCGGCTACTATTCCTAGTATTTCTGAGCCACTTGATCCAACATTTAAAAACAAATTTGTAAACACACTCCTGCTTTGGTTTTGTTTATTTGGCCTTCTACCTGCACCAAAAACAACTAATTGTTTATCAATATTACCAACACCGTAAGATATGTTTGATGGCTGAACGTAGATAGTGTCTCCGCCAATAGCTGCAGCAACAGCATCATTAAAAACAGCATATACGGTTGTATTATTTATGTTGTTGTCGACAACAAGAATTGTTGCTTGAATTGTAGTACTAAACATACAGACAAGCATAGTAGTCAAAATTGATTTCATATCCTTTGAGTTAAGATTAGTTCTAATACAAGACTTCGTTAAGTCTTTTTTCCTTTACTTATTTATAATTAGTGATGTAGTGAATTTCATATTTTCCTTTTCAGTGAATAATGTAACGTAGTACATACCATTTGAAATAGAAGATAGGTCCTTTGAAAATTGGATTTTCCCACTCCTTAAACCTTCATCTAATACCATCACCGGTCTACCCATTATGTCATATAAAACAAGCGTGATATCTTGAGATTCAGTGATAGAGTAAACAAAAGTTACATTTCCTTCACTTGGATTTGGATAAGCTTTGCCTAACCATGAATTTTCAACTGTTAATTCATTAATTTGAGTTGGCATTTCCAAGGTAGTTTCAGCATCGAAGCTTGTAGGTGCTTCTTCAACATTTCCAGCCTTATCAGTAGCAATAGAATAGAACTTATAATTATCTCCATACTCACCAATCAAAAACATAGTGATATCTTCCGTATGAGAAACGATCAATTGATATTCTTCATCGTTTTTACTTGCATAGATGTCATACCATCTTACTCCAGAAGCATCATCTGTTCCACTCCAGCTAATATCAAAGATGGTATCGTTGATGATCACTGGTAATGAATTGACCTGACTGCTTGGATCAGCATCATCAAAGCCATTATCCCATGTATTGGTAACGATAGGCTCGTTGGTATCAAAAATGATAACAGAATTATTCTCAATAATATCGCCGCTTTCTACGCTTTCATTTAATTCTATTCCAAAGGAAACAAACCCTTGCCCTTCTGGAGAATCAACATTAGGAGGGAGGAAGCCATCAAATACACCTTCTGTTTGACTTAGTGTTATTGTGTCTAAGGTTGTAAATACCCATGTAATAACTCCACTTAATGTATCGATCGAACCATCTACACGCAATAAGTTGGGCATTTCTGGCCTTAGATCGAGAATGTCAGTAAAATCATCTCCTCCTGTACCTACAGGAATAATAGTATTCCCAAATCCGTAATCAAGAAAAGCAAAAGTAGAAAGATCAAATTTTGTGACATCCAGACTATCGATAACAACAACAACTTGAGCTGCAAGTTCAGCACTATCCACATTTTCAAATTGAATGGTGTAGGACATTGTGTTGAAGCCATTTACATAATTATCTCCAACAATACCGGGCCCCGTTTTCGCATTGGGATCATGAGAGCTTTGCACTATTAATTTTTTAAAAGTTTGTTTTGTACCGCCATTTTCACTAATATTTGTGCAAGCAGTATAAGAATCGGCAACACAACTTGCTATTGTTAATGCTCCAGTACCTTGACCAATAGCATAACTTGCTAATTCATAAGCCAACTTAACAAATTTTGGAAATCGGGCGAATATGAATGCAGATCCACCAACTGCACTAGCACAATCAATTAACGTTTTAACAATTGCTGAAGCCGAAGTGGCTTTAGTGGATAATTTTGAACTATAAGTAGATAGAACTTGACCTCCCGTAGCAGTTGAGATTATTCCATCCGCGACTCCAACTCCAAAAGTTGCAGACGTCACACCACTGAATTGTCCGATAACCCCCTTAATACAGTTAATAGCATCTCCTGCTGGAGTTAACTCTAGTGCAATTTCCATTGCACATTTCAGTACAGTTGCCGCACAATCACTTGCTGTAATTGTAGGAGTGTTTTTTAACATTGGAGGGCTAACAGTCACAGTTATACAAATTTCCTCACCATTCCCCTGATCACTATCCTGATTAGCCTTAAACTGCACTGTAAATGAATTACTACCAGGTGGAACAAAAGGATAGAGAGATCCTAAATTAAATGTTGCACTATCACCATCTGAAGTACCAACTATCTTTGGACCAAGGAATAATAGGGAGTCTACACCTCCATTAATTGCATCATTAACAGCCTCACTTAACATATCATAATCACGTGGATCAATATAATCTCCACTTAATGCTGAGATGGAAAACTCTCCATCTTCATCGCTCCAGGGAATGTTACCAATATTTACAGGAACCAATAAAGCATCTACATTACCATTATTGACAATGGTAATGTTAAACCCGGCAAAAACATCGGGTCTGAAAACAGATGGACCTGTAATATAAACCTCAAAAGTTGGTTCTACTCTTTCAATTACTTCATAACCTTCAATTAAAGTTAATGTATCCGTACCATTAATAACTTTTACATCATAATAACCTAATTCTGCATTCGCTAAATTCATAACTACCATGATAACATGTGATGAAACAACTAGGAATGTATCAGGAACTAATAGAATATCATTATTTTCAGTCTTACAAAGTAGAACTGTGGATTCCTCCATAAACCCATTCCCTGTAATAGTTGATGTTACAATAGCACCGAGTCCACCTTTGTCTGTGTTAATATCATCTATAGAGGAAATGGTAATTTCTTGGTAACTCGTATCTATGCCGCAAGCATTTGTAGCGATCAACATTATATTATAGGTTCCTGGTTGGTTAAAGAAATGTGCTGGTTCTTCAGCCGTACTTGTTATTCCATCATCAAAATCCCAGAGATAACTTTCTGCAAATTGTGAGTTATTTAGAAAACTTACCGTATTATTAAACTGAATAAATTCGAATTCAGAAATAGCTCCTGCAAATTCACATATTGTAAAAGGAATCACTTCATGTAAACTCCAGCTTCCATTTTGGTTGAGTACACGAATGCTAATGGTGTAATTTCCCAATGCCATTCCTGTAACATCTATTGCTGCATTGATATCTGCTGCATTTCCATTTGCTTCAATAGGTAGGGGAGTTCCATTACCAATTCCCGGATCATCTCCAATATAATACTCCGCAGCAGTGATTGGCAATTGAGCACTTCTATAAATATGAAAAGGCCTAAACTCAGTTAATGACCATTTTCCTTGCTCATTTTTTGTTCGCACACCCACAATATGATTACCTATAGGCGTACTTGAAGTTGTTAATTCAGCTTCCAGATTTATCTCGCTTCCATTCGTAATACTTAATGCTGTACCGTTTCCAAATCCCGGATCTCCGTCAATAAAGAATTCAGCTTGAGTGATTAAACCTGTATAAGGAATATAGGTAAAGAATGGTCTTCCATCACTTAATGACCAAACGCCATTTTCATCTTTTGTTCTCACGAATAATGTATGTATCCCAATGTTTAGATTAACTGGTACAGCAACATCTGTTTCCAATAGGTCAGTAGGGGTACTTACATCTATAGCCGTTCCGTTTCCAAAACCAGGATCGTCGTCTATATAATATTCAGCTTGCGTTATTTGTTGAGCGTATGTAAACTGACTTATTGTTAAAAGCAGAAAACATAAGATCAACTTAATGTTGTCAAATAATCTCATAATCATCAAGATTATTGAGGAGCAGATGAACTAACCTGGATCTGCAAAGTACCATCTATTGGTATGGAGGAATTTTCCAGTATAAATTCTCTAACAACCGGGATTGGAGGCTCTCCAACCATACTAAAAGGAGTTGAATTCCCAAATAACCCTATTTCATTTCCATCAGTTCCTCCTGTCAATCCCGGAGCATCTGTATCTAAATGAAAATCTCTATCAGTATATATATTATTTAAGACCGTTGTTCCGGGGACAGGTGAATTGATAAAACCCACTTCAAACCAAACAAGGTTATTTTCTCCAGTGCTTCCTGAATAAGGCAATATATCCTGATTTGTTTGAAACGTAATATTATTATTAAATGTACATCCAGTACAATATTCTGGAGAAGAACCATAAAAAATATTGTTTTCAACAATGATATTATTGCTTAGGGAATTTGAACCATTAGAAAATACATTTATACTCCAGGTATTGTTAACAAATAGATTGTTTCTTAGCACATTTGAACTTCCTTGTAAAGAACTAATCCAACTAGCAATAATATTATTTTCTATTATGATATTACTGTACGAACCACCACTGTTTTGGATATTAATGGCCGCAATGCTAGTGTTAAATTGTTGACTAATAATATTGTTTGCTACATAGTAATTATCACCCCAAATTGTAAGGTTCATTTTTATTCTACAATGAGTTATAGTGATGTTATCTGTGTCAGTAGTCTCACCATTAACAATATTAGTTATTACCAAACCCATAATCGAAGAACCACTTGACCCAGTTCCAAAAGTAAGGTTAAACATTCTAGATGTGTTATGATTTTGCTTATTAGGGTTTCTTCCTGCACCAATTATTACCAAGGGTTTTGTTAACGTTGGATTGTCATAAAGTGTGCTTGAAGGTTGGATGTAAATGGTGTCATTATCCGATGCTGCATCAATAGCATCTTGAATAGTTGTGTAGGCGGTTGTGTTGTTAGGATTGTTGTCTACAACATGAACAGTTGCTTTTACTGCAAAAGAAATCATACAGCAAAGCAATAAAGGTAGAATCGCTTTCATAGAACGTGATTTAGGTTATTATAAGTTTGCTTTATTGCCAATTTGGCTCTTTGAATGTAATAAAAATCACATAAAAACGCAAATATGCTTGTCTATCAAAGGATTATAATTACCAATCTTCAGGGTGTATTAATAACACTTAGTGTATCTTTCAGAATATTTGATATAGAGAATTAGGTATTATGCAATTCCAATTGTGAACATGAAATATATTATTACACTAGTTATCATATTCACCTCCATTTTAAGTGAAGGACAGATTGGTCAACCAGAAGCAGGATGGGTTTTTGACGATAGCTCTGTAAGTAGAATAGATATCAATATTGATCAAGATAGTCTTGATGAAATGCTATTGGAAGAAAATTGGTTTAATGATCATGAGTATCCTGCGATAATGTATTTTGAGAGAGATGGTCTCATTGATACTGTGCAGAATGTTGGTTTCAGACTTCGTGGAAATACGTCCAGAAATGCGGGAAAGAAGTCTTTTAAGATAGCCATCAATTCATTTATAGAAGGAGAAAGATATTACGGATTGAAGAAGATCAATCTTAATGGAGAGCATAATGACCCGTCAATTTCGAGGTCTAAATTTAACTGGGACCTTTTAGCTGATAACGAATTACCGTCAACTCGTGTTGCTCACACTGAATTCTATATTAATGATGTATACAAAGGCTTATACATCAATGTGGAGCATATCAATGATGACTTTTTAAAACTGCGTTATGGAAACGATGGTGGGAATTTATTTAAATGCCTATGGCCTGCCAACCTTCAGTACATTTCTTCAAATCCGGAAGATTATAAATTAGAGTCGGGAGGAAGAAGAGTATATGAATTAAAGACAAATATTATTGAAGATGATTACTCAGATATTGCCAATTTCATAGATATTCTGAATAATACTCCTGTCAATGATCTATACTGTGAATTAAGTATGGTATTTGATGTAGAAGATTTTTTAGAGATCCTTGCGATCGATGTGATGACTGGAAATTGGGATGGTTATAGTTTTAATAAGAACAACTTTTATCTCTATCATAATACTGAGACGGATCGTCTTCAATTTATTAACTATGATTTAGATAATACACTAGGAATTGATTGGTTTGGCGTAGACTGGACACAGCGAAATATTTATAGTTGGAGTCCATCGTGGGATGATCTACCCCTATACGAACGCGTTATGGTCAATGATGAGATGAAGGATATCTTTTCCTTTTTTATTGATGAGATCATTGAACAGATGAATGAGGATGCTTTTGAAGAAAATATTGACCTGCTAAGAGATATGATAGCACCATTTGCAGAAACTGACACCTTCAGAATTCTGGATTACGGATTTACTTATGAAGAATTTTGGGATTGCTTTGATGGGGATATTTCCTATGATCATGTCGATTCTGGAATAAAGCCTTTTTATTCAAACAGAGTTGCTTCAGCTGAGGATCAGCTGGACTTACAAAATATTGCTCCTATTATTCGTTACATTCAAGTTGAACCACAATTAACATTATTGCCAATAAGTGTAAAAGCTTTTGTAGAAGATGAGGCTATTCCAGAAGAAGTATGGGCTATCTATTCCTATGGAGGAATTGAGGATTCTACTTTGCTATATGATGATGGACTTCATGGAGATGGTGAGGGATTAGATGGCTGGTATGCTAATGTAATTGGAACTTTTGCAGATGTAGGTTTTCTCGATCTGCAAATTCGAGCGAATGATATAACGGAGCAGTCAAGAATTTTACCTTGTGAAGCCCTTCAATATCTATTAGATCCAGGGAGCCCTCTTGTTATTAATGAGTTTATGGCAAAGAATGATTCTACGATCCAGGACAATGCCAGTAACTACTCCGATTGGGTTGAGATCTATAATAATTCAGAGGAGGAATTAAGTATGGATGGGTTTTATTTAAGTGATGATCTTAGTAATTCTACTAAATGGGCCTTTCCTGCAATTTCAATACCTCCATCAGGTTTTTATTTGGTGTGGTGCAGTGCTGATACGACTTTAGGTGAAAATCATAGTAATTTTAAATTAAGTGCCAGCGGAGAGGATGTTGGATTATTTCAAGTGATAGGTAACGATACATTATTAATTGATGGCTTAAGTTATGGAGTTCAAACGGCCGACACATCTTATGGAAGAGAAACAGATGCACATCCTAATTGGGTCTTTTTTCCATATCCGACACCTAATTCATCGAATGGTGTTATTCCGGTTGGGATAAAAGGTAGCAATTATTCAAATAATATAATTTCTGTTTATCCTAACCCTTATTTAGAAAAAACGAGTATTTATAACCCTTTTGATGAAAGAATGTTTGTTGATATATATTCTAGTGATGGTCAATTATTAACTAGCTTTGATATAGCAGCTCAGGGTCGTTATGAATACCATGATGATAGTGGACAAGGTATAAGAATTATTAAATGGAAAATTGGTAACGAAGTTGGTGTTGTGCGTATAATTAAAATGTAAAATGATATTTTCATTAAAACTATAACTTTAATACAGAGGTGATTAAAGCCTATCAGTCAGATTGATAAATTTAAATATACTAATTATGAAATTATATATTTCTATTGTTTTATTCTTTTTTTCAAGTATTTCATTTTCTCAATTGACCATTATCCTAGATGAAATTCCGTCGAATACGCCTGAAAATGCGTCTATATATTTGGCTGGTAATATGAATAACTGGAACCCTGCTGACAGCTTATTTAAATTTTCAATAAATGAGAATGGAAAATACTATTTGTATTCAAATTTAATTGAATTAGGGACAGTTATTTCTTTCAAATTTACGCTTGGCACATGGGATTTAGTTGAAGTTGATGAGAAAGGAAATGATATTCCAGACCGTGAGTATATTTACCTAGAAGCAGACACCTTGATTATTGTTGTCGAGGCATGGAAAGATCCTTCTATTGTACCTGTAGTGGAGAACAGTATGAGTTATAATGTTGAAATTGTAACGGATAGTTTTTATATACCACAACTTGATCGTTACAGAAGGATTTGGTTGTATTTACCTCCGGATTATACTGAAGATCTTGAAAAAAACTACCCTGTATTGTATATGCATGACGGTCAAAATGTATTTGATGTTTCAACCTCTTTTTCCGGTGAATGGAATGCAGATGAACATTTAAACTTACTATTTGAAGAAGGAAAAATTATACCTATTGTGATCGCTATTGATCATGGAGGATTGTTTCGTTTTAGTGAATATGTAATGCAGGGTTTTGATGAACATTCAAAAGAAGCTGAAGGAAAGGAATACCTTGAGTTTATAGTTAACACATTAAAACCAGAGGTTGATCTTCGTTATCGGACCCTAACAAATAGAGAAAACACGGGAATTATGGGCAGTTCTTTGGGTGGGCTTATATCTACTTATGCATTACTGTACCATCCAGATGTTTTTGGATTAGCAGGCTTGTTTTCTCCATCATATTCAATAGCTGATTCAATTTATTCACTGTCATTCAGCGACGAATATTCTTTTCGCATTTACGAATTAGGTGGATCAAAAGAAAGTGATTACATGGTAAAGAATCTAGAACGAATGGACTCACTATTTACCAGTTATTCTAAAGCCAATCAATCCAAATTGAAAGTAGTAGAAGGAGGGAAGCATAATGAAAAATTGTGGTCGGATTGGTTTAGTGATGCGATAATTTATTTGTATACTAAGTAGTGATTCTTCTACGCTGCGCTTGCGCCTCCGCTATAGTGCTTGTTGCACAACTACCATCACATAGTTAATATCCTTCTACTCGGAGTCTTGTGGATTCGTCACCATGATTGTATCTTGAAGTCATGCAAGGTAAAAAAGATTACTCAGAGA
>JAUVAY010000150.1 GCA_030591505.1 Flavobacteriales bacterium
AGAATTAGTAAAAATTATAGAAAATACGAATAACGTAAAAAGGTATTTCAAGAATGAATAATATTTCTTCATGATTTTTAAATAGAAACATTAGTTAATGTCAAGTGTAATAATACTAATACTAATATCAAAAAAAAATTAAAATTGAGAAACGTAGAGAAAAAATGACAAAAAAAGGGCTACCCAATTGGGCAGCCCTTTATAGTTACAAGTAAACTATGGATTATTTTACTTCTTCAAAATCAACATCTGTTACTTCATCATCAACATTTGCATCTGCACCTGCCTGTGGGCCACCGTTTTCATTTGGAGCACCATCTTCAGGTTGTTGTGCATACATCTCTTGAGAAGCCGCTTGGAAAATTGTATTCAATGCTTCCATGTGCTTATCAATACCGTCCATATCTTTTGCTTCAAACGATTTTTTAAGATCAGCTAAAGCACCTTCGATAGGTTCTTTTTTATCTGCTGGTAATTTATCACCTAGCTCTTTCATTTGCTTCTCCACTTGGAAGATCAATCCATCAGCCTGGTTCAATTTATCAACTGATTCTCTTGCTTTTTTATCTTCATCAGCATTTGCTTCTGCTTCTTTCTTCATCTTTTCGATCTCCGCATCAGACAATCCACTTGAAGCTTCAATTCTGATTGATTGTTCTTTACCTGTTGCTTTGTCTTTAGCATGAACATGAAGAATACCATTTGCATCAATATCAAAAGCAACTTCAATTTGTGGAACACCTCGTGGTGAAGGTGGAATTCCATCAAGATGGAAACGTCCTATCGTTCTGTTATCACCAGCCATTGGTCGCTCTCCCTGAAGAATATGAATTTCTACAGAAGGCTGATTTTCAGCAGCTGTTGAGAAAGTCTCCGCCTTCTTTGTTGGGATCGTTGTATTCGCCTCGATCAATTTGGTAAATACACCTCCCATTGTTTCAATTCCTAATGAAAGTGGCGTAACATCTAAAAGAAGTACATCTTTTACTTCACCTGTTAATACACCACCTTGAATAGCAGCTCCAACAGCTACAACCTCATCAGGATTTACTCCTTTTGATGGCTCTTTTCCGAAGAATGCTTTAACAGCATCTTGAACTGCAGGAATACGTGTTGATCCACCTACTAAAAGTACTTCATCAATATCTGATTTACCCAAACCTGCTGCTTTTAAAGCAGATATACAAGGATTGATAGATCGTTTAACTAAAGCTTCTGTCAATTGCTCAAATTTAGCTCTGGACAATGATCGAACAAGGTGTTTTGGCACACCATCAACAGGCATGATATATGGCAAGTTGATCTCGCTATTGGTAGTACTTGAAAGCTCAATTTTTGCTTTTTCAGCAGCTTCTTTCAAACGCTGTAAAGCCATTGGATCTTTTCTTAAGTCGATTCCTTCATCTTTAATGAATTCTTCTGCTAACCAATCGATGATCTCTTGATCAAAGTCATCTCCTCCAAGGTGAGTATCACCATCAGTAGATTTAACTTCAAATACACCATCTCCTAATTCAAGAATAGAAACATCGTGTGTTCCTCCACCAAGGTCGAACACAACAATTTTCATTTCTTCCGTCTTTTTATCAAGACCATAGGCCAATGCAGCTGCTGTTGGTTCGTTAATTATTCTTCGAACTTTCAAGCCTGCGATCTCACCTGCTTCTTTTGTTGCCTGACGTTGTGCATCGTTAAAATATGCAGGAACAGTAATTACCGCTTCGCTAACATCCATTCCTAAATAATCTTCTGCCGTTTTCTTCATCTTTTGTAAGATGATCGCAGAAATTTCTTGAGGAGTGTACAATCTACCATCAATATCAACACGTGGTGTATTATTGTCTCCTTTCACTACTTTATAAGCAGATCGTTTTATCTCTTTAGCAACTTCATTAAAGGAGTTTCCCATAAATCGTTTGATCGATGAAATGGTATGCTCCGGATTGGTAATTGCCTGACGTTTTGCAGGATCCCCTACTTTTCTTTCGCCTCCATCAATAAACGCTACTACTGATGGGGTAGTTCTTTTTCCTTCAGAATTATTAATTACTTGTGGGTCGTTACCTTCCATAACCGCTACACAAGAATTAGTAGTTCCTAAATCAATTCCAATTATTTTACTCATTATATATTGTATTTAAATCGTTATTATCAACTATTTCGATAGCCTAATGACAAAGGCTGTGCCATCGAAATAAAACAGCAAATTGCTATACAATGTGTCATATTTGAATGACTATTTGTCAAAATAACTAGAAAAACAGTAAAAATAGGCTGACTAATTAGTGTCTAGCAACAGCCATAAGAATATAATAGATGATCTAAATTGCGAAAAATTTATATGCTCCAGTGTATTGTCCATTTTCAAATTCATGAATGGTTGGATTACCAAAAAATTTATCTATAAACACTGCTTGGGCCCTTGAACTCCAAACCCCAATACCATTATCAATATTTGTATAAGGATTTTGTTCAGAATTAAAAGAAGTTGCCGGTTGACTTAATTCTATAAATGTATTTAGATCCACACCAGCATAATCAAAGATATAATCCACTTTTCCTATTACTCTCCTCGAAACATTCGCTTCATTATCTTCTGCAATAAGTCTGCTTTCAACTCCTTGGAAAAAATTTTCACCCTTTATATTAAATTTATAAGGAACAAGACTATTAAGGTCCTCTCTAATCCAAGGTGTATAATTAAAGTCCATATACTTATTCGCTTCACTTCCATCATTGTACTCTTCTACGTAATGAAAACGAAATGTAAACTCATATCGTTTTGCATTTACAGATGGATCTATCGTCATTAATTTAGAGCTATAATCAGATCCATTTATATCAAAAATCGAAACAAAATTTATTAAATCAAAAGCCTGAGTATTATTCGTAATGAACTCCCCAACAACTTTTGTTTTTGAACTTACATCTCGATTACTAGCATTAAACATGATCTCAAAATCATAATCATACTGAGGATCATTCCCATCGAAAAAGACGATCTCATCCGTATAATAAACTGTTTGAACAGGGTAGTAAAAAACGCCAGAATCTTTATTTGTAACCGTTTTCTCATGAAGTAAATAACTTGCAACCGAATCATTACCATCCCACGCAACAATCCATGCATCTAAATTTTCATATTCAGACAAACTAGGGTCCAATGCATTCTCAAAAGCATTTCCTTCAGTAATAAATGATTTGGTGATCTTTACAAATTGAGTATCCGTACTTGGACTTAAAAAGCCATATACTATCGGATTTTCTTCACCCTCAGCAATTAGATCCACTTTCGTTTCACATGCATAAAATAAAACAGAAAATCCCACGAGTAGGAAATAAGACCAATTGCGCATAAAATTTATTTTTCACAAAGATAGTCGAAATCCTTTATAGGATTAGAGGATTATATCAACGGTCTTATGCATCCATATAATAGAATAATTAATCGGGCAATGGTTGTTTTCCTCTTTATTGGTGGATAAATTTGTAATTTTATCGAAAATTTATAAATCATGTCAGTAACGAAACCGGTCAAACGAATTACCACACATATTCTTCAGGAAATGAAACACAATGGAGAAAAGATCTCCATGCTTACTGCATATGACTTTTCTATGGCCAAAATCGTAGATGAAGCAGGAATTGATATTATCCTTGTTGGTGATTCTGCATCTAATGTTATGGCCGGGCATGAAACAACTCTTCCAATTACTTTGGATCAAATGATCTATCATGCTTCCTCTGTAGTTAGAGGAATAAATAGATCCTTAGTTGTTGTTGACCTCCCTTTTGGAGCCTATCAAGGTAACAGCAAAGAAGCATTGAATTCTTCTATCAGGATAATGAAAGAATCGGGTGCGCATGCTGTCAAACTAGAAGGAGGAAGCGAAATTAAAGAATCAATAGAACGTATTCTTACTGCAGGTATTCCTGTAATGGGCCACTTAGGTTTAACACCGCAATCGATTTATAAATTTGGAACCTATACGGTTAGAGCTCGCGAAAAAGAAGAAGCTGATTTATTGTTGAAAGACGCCAAGTTATTGGAAAAAATAGGTTGTTTCGCCATTGTTCTTGAAAAAGTTCCTGCCAAATTGGCGCAGGAGGTAGCCGAATCTATCTCCATTCCGGTAATCGGTATTGGTGCTGGTGGTGGAGTGGATGGACAGGTACTTGTTCTCCATGATATGTTAGGTATCACACATGAATTTAGCCCACGGTTTTTACGTAGATATCACAGTCTATATGAAGAAATGAAAGGAGCAGTGGAGAGTTATATTTCAGATGTAAAATCACGTAGCTTCCCTAACGAAAAAGAACAATACTAATTGACAAGGGTACATACAACTCCTTCGAACATTCAAATTATCTATGAAGATAATCATCTGATCGCGGTCAATAAACGATCCGGAGACCTCGTACAAGGTGATAAAAGTGGTGACCCTCCATTAAGTGAGATTATAAAAGAATTTATTAAAAGGCGGGATAATAAACCTGGAAATGTTTTTTGTGGTGTAATTCATCGTATCGACAGGCCTGTTAGTGGTGTTGTTGTATTCGCAAAAACAAGTAAGGCCTTAAGCCGAATGAATGCGCAACTTAAAGAAAAATCTTTTCAAAAAACCTATTGGGCCATCGTTGAAAAAGAACCCAGTCCAACTTCCGGGAAACTCTTTAACTTTTTGAAAAAGAACGAGGCTAAAAACAAATCATTTACATATAAAAAAGAAGAGTCCGGTTGTAAGAAAGCTGAATTGTCCTATTCGCTTCTCGCCAAAAGCGATCGCTTTTTTCTACTCTCTGTACTACCTATTACAGGAAGGCATCATCAAATTCGAGTTCAATTATCTTTCAATGGAACGATAATTAAAGGTGACCTTAAATACGGCGCAAAAAGAAGTAATAAAGATGGTTCCATTAGTTTACATGCCCGAGAACTGACCTTCATTCATCCTACTCAAAAAACCGAGATCAACCTTATTGCCGATGTGCCTAAAGACGAATTATGGAATTTTTTCGTTAACAAGGTAATATGATACTGAAACGCTTTCTTCTAATTGTACTTTTTATAGCACAAAGCTTGGTAATAATAGCCCAAGAACATCCTATCGTTGATTTTTTTAATGGCAAGATATTCAATGATCAAATTCTCCTTAGCTGGAATATTATAGGCGGAAATAATTGCAATGGGATAACTATTTATCATTCTACAAATGATGCGGATTATGTAGAAGTTGGTAGTATTCCCGGTGTATGCGGTGCTATCGTTGATGCAGAACCTTATAGTTTTTTACATAGTGATCCGGCGCCGAATACATTAAATTACTATAAATTGAAGCTGGGAAGTCAGGGATATACTACTGCTCTTTCAGTAACATTTTACAAAACAGGAAACAAGGGTTTCACCTTTTTCCCTAACCCCTCTAAAGAATATATCAATTTATATGTCAGTGAAGAAAATCAAGATCCGAGGGTTGAAGTGTTCGATTCGAGTGGAAAAAAAATGATGAGTCAAAATGTTATTGCTGGTGTTTTGGTCAAGATCGACACTTTCAAACTAACAAAGGGAGTGTATATTATCCGATTATTGGATGGGAATGAAGTTGTATCAAGTAATCAATTAGTACAGTTGTAAGGTTTTTTCTTAGAGAATTCCATCTAATGAGCAACAGATGGATAAATAATATCTTCTAATACAATCACACGGTCTAATAAAATTAATTGTTGTCTGCCTTCATTCTCATAAAGCAAACGAGGCTTAATATTATTTTCAAATTCACTAAGCAGATAATTCGTTTCAAGTGGATACTTTACTTCGATTGAAAGCAAAACATCATTGTTATCATTTCCTACTACAATACCCTTTGTTTGCAAGGGGCCAATATCAATTTTATAGCCCTTTAAAATCAAGCTTAACTCTCCATTTTCTTCAATTGTTTCTAATTCGAACATCCACCGCTCTCTGTATCGAATTTCTCCATCATACATACCGGGAATGCTCTTTTGACTTGTTACTTTTTTGACAACTATCATTGCTTCCTTTTCACTTAGATCAGATTCGACAATTACCTGATGATCTTTACAGGAAATGAATAAAAAAATTAACAATAGGATGCCTACAAGATTTCTCATATTTAATGCAATTCGCAAAATTTACACCAGGTGCTTTTTGGGTTATGTACTATTTCTTCTTCCGAATATAACATCAACTCAATCAATTCTCCTAAGCCATCATAAAATAGTTCTTTAATATCGGCTTGTTGATCTTTTAAAATATTAACCGTTTGAACATACTTACTAAGGTCTCTAAAGCTAACGATTCCTCCTTCCAGGTTGGGGCTTTCAAAATCATCGAACATGGCTCTGTACATTAATAATTGTAAT
>JAUVAY010000100.1 GCA_030591505.1 Flavobacteriales bacterium
ACCTCCAATAGTATATAAATGCCGCGTTTTAAGCTCGTGAATCGTATCTGCTCCAAGTACGCCTGTTGACCTATCGTCCATACTCATATAGGAAACAGGAAAAGGTGTTTGAAAAATGAGTTTATTATCATTGTCTTCGATCTTAAAAGAAGAATGGGCATTTTCATCTTCATTCAAACCTATAGATAGTTTACCAATTAGTATACTTGCTCCATCTTCCAAATAGCGGGTAACTCTCCCATTTCCATCCGTAGATATAAATTCTATAACTGCATTCCCATTATCATTTTCCTCAACGAAATACTCAGCAGAATTATAGGTTTCTAAAATCTCAACATTAACTTTCTTATCATTAAATTTAAAATCATGAGAAAACGCTTTGTTGTAAAGTGAGTTTACAATTAATGCTTTATCGAATGAATACTGTTGCACCTTATCGTCAACTTTAATCTGCAGATATGCTTTATCTGTTTGTAAAACACTGCTTTTTTGCCCCTCTCTAATATGCATTATTCCTTCATAACTAATGTATCGGGTTATACCAGCGCCAATGATCATTAAAATAAAAGCAAAGTGAAACAAGAATACAGGCCATTTTTTCCATTGCATCATCTTATAGCGAAATATGTTTCCGATAAGATTAACAAGAAGTAAAATAAGGAGTGTTTCGAACCAGGTAGTATTATAAACCACGGCTTTGGAGGCAGGAGTCCCAAAATCATTCTCAATAAAAGTGGCAATACCTATTGAAATTGCAAAAAGCAATATCAATACAGCCATCGTCTTCATTGATATTAAAATGTTAATTATTTTCCTCGACATGTGTATCAGTTTTACTAGGTGGTAAATTTAGTACTTTTAACCTTGTAAAATATCTGATAAATGAATAATATTTCCTTCATTGGAAGCGGAAATGTTGCCTTTCACTTAAGCAAGGCTTTATTGTCTGCCGGGCATACTATCACTAGCATTTCTTCTAGAAATAAAAGCAATGCTAAAAAACTTGCAGAAAAAGTAAATGCTAAAGTTTGCGACATAAATGAAATTGACGATACGGTTAATTTAGTGATCATTGCCGTAAGTGATGATGCAATTTCTGAAATAATACATGAGATACCTTCGTACATCAATTGTATTGTTCATACTAGTGGTGCTGTATCCATGGATGTTTTTAATAATAAATTCGAGAATTTCGGAGTATTTTACCCTCTTCAATCATTTAGTAAGGATAGAAAATTAGCTATTTCTCTCGTTCCTTTTTTAATTGAAGCCAATGGAGAAGCATTTGAGGTTGAGCTTAAAAACCTAGCCCTGAAAATTTCACAACGAGCAGAGATCATGGATTCAGAATCCAGGAAACACTTGCACTTGGCTGCCGTTTTTGCAAATAATTTCATCAATCTTATGGCGACTGAAGCCTATAACATACTGGAAGGTAAAAATATTGACGCTTCTCTAATTAGGCCCTTAATGATTGAAACCATTCTGCGACTTGAAGATTATCATCCAAAAGATATGCAAACAGGCCCTGCCAAGAGGAATGATCTAGAAGTTCTTAAAAAACATGAAGAATTATTGAATTCAAACTCCAAATTGCAATCTTTGTACCGTCAAATAAGTCAACAAATAATGCGAAAATATAATGGCTCAGAATTATAAATCAATTTTAAAGAACATTAAAACACTCATCTTTGATATAGACGGTGTATTCACGGATAACCGTGTCATATTATTCCCAGGAATGGAGCCTGTAAGAAGCTTTTCTGCCAGAGATGGTTATGCACTACATTATGCAATTAAAAAAGGTCTTCAGGTTGTAATTATCACCGGAGGAAAATCAGAAAGCGTTGTAGAGCGATTGACGGAAATGGGTGTGACATCAATTTATACCGGGATTAGGGATAAAGAAAAGAAGCTTCTTGAATTTGTTGAAGAGACAAAAGGCAATATCGATGAAATTCTATATATGGGAGATGATATTCCAGATATCAAAGTAATGGCAATGGTTGCATTGGCTTGTTGTCCACAAGATGCCGTAAACGAAGTGAAAAGCATTTGTAATTACGTTTCTCCTATAAAAGGCGGACAAGGTTGTGTTCGAGATATAATTGAGCAAACCCTGAAAGTCCAGGGTAAATGGATGGATGTTGATGCGCATGAATGGTAATTTAAAACTTCTACTCCCCTCACCTCTCCATGAGTTAAAAGATGATCTTTTCATTGAGAAGAAGATCAAGGTCTTTTTTAAAAGAGATGACCTAATTCACGAATCGATTTCGGGTAATAAGTGGCGAAAATTAAAATACAATCTAGAAGCTTCAGAAGGTAGAACTATCGTAACATTTGGTGGAGCATATTCCAATCATATCGCTGCAAGTGCTGCTGCATGTAATTATTATAAGGTTAATTCTATTGGGATCATTAGAGGAGAACGCCCAAAAAAAATGAATAACACACTTTTACTAGCGGAAAAAATGGGGATGAAATTGGAATTTATTAGTCGCCAAGAATATAAAACCAAGAACAGTTCAGCGTTTTTAGAAAAGGTTAAAAAAAAGCATGAGAATCCATTTATTATTCCTGAAGGTGGGGCAAACCAACAAGGACTCCGTGGTTGCACCGAAGTAATTGATGAATTACCTTCTGACTTCAATTATATTGTCACTGCGGTTGGAACCGGAGCAACTATCGCCGGAATATCCATGGGACTAAAAAAGGAACAAAAAGCAATCGGTATTGTTGTACTAAAAGGAGCAGAATACCTTAAGGATGAAATTGATGATTTTATATTTAATGGATCAAAGGAAAACACTGATACAAAGTATGTCCTCAATCATGATTATCATTTTGGTGGCTATGCAAAGATCGACGATGAATTGATACAGTTTATGAATGATTTTTATTTGAAGCATCAAATTAAAACCGACCCAGTATACAGTGGTAAATCTCTTTATGCCTTATACGATATGATTAAAAAAGACATGTTTCCTCCTCACTCAAAAATCATTTATTACCATTGTGGAGGGCTTCAAGGAATTGAAGGGATGGAAAAAAGATACGGTATCGAGTTGTTCCCAAATACAGACAATTAACAGCATCTTGTTAACGATCGAAAAACAATTGTTAATAGCTTGCGTTATTCTAGTATATATTTGTCTTTCGGGATGGTCCAATTCTTAATAACGTGAATCGAATAATCTTTATAAGTCTGCTTTTTATTCAGGTAAACTCAAGTTCACTAGCTTTTGGCGATGAAAATAAATTCAGTCGACAAGACTATATCGATAGGTGGAAAGTAACCGCTTTAAAGAACATGTTTGAGCATAATATTCCTGCTAGTATTACCCTTTCTCAAGGTATTTTAGAAAGTGGTAACGGAAATTCCATGCTTACACAAAAAGCAAATAATCATTTTGGAATAAAATGTCATGGCTGGGCCGGAAAAGGCTATTACATGGATGATGATAAAAAGGACGAATGTTTTAGGGTGTACGATAGAGCAGAAGACAGTTTTGAAGATCATTCTCAATTTCTCCTTAAGAAACGATATGAGGGCCTTTTCAAGCTTAAGCAAACAGATTACAAAGGTTGGGCAAAAGGGTTAAAAAAAGCAGGATATGCTACAAACCCTGAATATGCTAAGCGACTTATCATGATAATTGAAGATAATAAGTTATTCAAATACGATAAATACACCTATTCAGAATATCTTGATTTAAAAAATAAAAGTGAATACAAATCTGATAAGAAAGGAAAGCTTGCTAAATCTTCACCTAAGAAGGGCACTAATTTTAGCGACACCGATGATCAGGATCTTGAGTTTATTAAAGGAAGAAAAATTCATGAGCACGCGAATAAAATACAGTATATTATTGCTAATGAAGGAGATGACTATAAGAAAATAGCTGAAGAAATGAATTTAGGAAGGTGGCAGATTCTAAAATATAATGACCTTGAAAAAAATGATAAAATAACAAAAGGTGAGGTTGTTTTTATTCAACCAAAACACGGAAAGTCTAAAACTAAAATACATACTGCTCAGAGTGGAGATAGCTATTGGAGTATCTCTCAGAAATACGGAATAAAGCTAAAAAAGCTTTTGAAAATGAACAATGTGGAAGCAGATCAAAAAATAAAAAAGGGAAGCAAAATTAAATTACGTTAGTAAAGAAATACTAGCTATCAATTAAACTCAAGCCACGCTTCTCCTAATCCAAAATAATAAGCTTTTGAGTCGATGAAAAATGGCTCAGTTGTTAAATATTTTCGAAGGGAATTTACAAAGGTCCGTGAATCCATATTTCTTGTTCTCCCATTTCTTGTGAAGATCATAGGCAGATGAACACTAGTAAAAGAAATTTGTCCACTATTTATTAATTCAATGGAATACTCACCATTCATTGAATTTTCCTTTACCCAATTTATTACAAGAGAATCCAAACGTTGTTCGTGACCATTATAAGTGAAGTTTTCATCAAACAATCTTTTGAAAGGATAAGACATAATCAGGGTCATTTTTACTTCTCTACCTTTAATAAATAATTGCTCATAGTATTTATTTATGCTTTCAATAAATAATGGCAATGATTCAGCTATCATCAACTCCAGCATCTCAGAAATTTCCATAGTAGAAGGAAAAACTTCCGATTTATATAAAGCAGCTACTTCAGTTCCATTATAAGCATCATTGCATCGAAGCCTTACTAACAAATTATACTCTCCATTCAGTTCAATAAATGAGAAGTCTAAAGGAAGAACAAAATCTACATTCGAAGTCCTTAGCAATAACTCCTTTGGTGTTTCCTGCACAACATTTTCCTTTCCATGAATTTTCAATTTTGTTAGAATTGACTCATTACTCATCTTTTTTAATTCATTCTGAATATTATCAACTTCAAAGCCACTGTTAGCAAACAAAGCATTTAGCTTCCCTAAAATCGCCACAAATTCATCACTCTCCATAATGGCTTTTCCAATTTCTGGCTTAATAACACCATCAGAATCAACCTTATCACTTATAGCACACCCCTTTGCCAAACAAAAAGAATCTGATGGAATGATCATTAAGCGTGCTACATGTTCTTGAGATGCGACAGAAGAGATCATACTTACTGAAAGAATGATCTGAAAAAAAATACTCCTTAAAACTTTATTCTTCATCTTAATCCTAAATAATGTTCACTTCTCTTTCTAAAGAAACACCAAACTTAGTCTCTATATCGCTAATAATTTTGTTGCTTAACTGTAAAATTTCAACTCCCTTTCCATTCCCATAATTGACCAAAACAAGGGCTTGTTTAACATGAACCCCAACATTTCCATCGCGAAATCCTTTCCATCCTCCCTTCTCTATCAGCCAGCCAGCTGCTAATTTCACTTTACCTTCTTCAGCAGGGTAATTTGGTACATTTTCAAATCGTTCTTTTAAGGTTTTCAATACACTAAAATCTACAATTGGGTTTTTAAAAAAAGAACCTGAATTTCCAATTTTTGAAGGGTCTGGAAGTTTACTTTGTCGAACAAAAATAACAGCATCTGAAATATCCTTAGGACTAGGATCTTTAATTGAACGCTTCTCCAATTCATCAATTAAGGCCCTATATTTTACATTTACCTTAGGCTCTTTATATAATGTAAGCCTAACTTTTGTAATAAATATTTTTCCCTTCAATTCATTTTTAAAAATACTATCTCTATATCCGAAATGAATATATCTATTGTCAAGCTCTTCAACTTTTCCACTTTCTAAATAAATAAATTCAACTGAATCTATAAAATCTTTAACCTCTACTCCATAAGCACCAATATTCTGAATTGGTGATGTCCCCACCAATCCCGGTATTAATGAAAGGTTTTCCAGTCCGTAATATCCTTGATCAAGTGTATGAAGAACAAATTCATGCCAATCTTCACCACTCATAACTTCAAGGCTTACTTCCTTTTCATTCTCCTTTAGTACTATTATTCCCTTTAATTGATTGATAAGCACCCATTTATCGACATCTTGCGTCAAAAGAATATTGCTCCCACTTCCTAATGGATAAATCTCTTTTTTAATTTCTTTATTCTGTTCAATTACGTTCTGAATATCTTCAATGCTTGAAATAATCGAACACAGTTCAGCTTTCGATTGAACACCGAATGTATTGTAATTCGTTAAATCGAAATTTTGCTTAAGCTCCATTTTAAATATTATCTATACAAAGAAAAGAAATGACAACGGCTTTTAATACATTCGTGCCAATGGGTAATCAACAAAAAATAGTGGTAACTGTATCCAATGACCTAAGTACTGACCAGCGGGTTAGAAAAATGTGCAGTACTTTACATGGAAAAGGATATGATATTATCCTCTTGGGAAGACTAAAAAAAGACTCCTTAGCCATTGATAGACCTTATAAAGTAAAACGCTTTAAACTGTGGTTCAATAAAGGTGCATTATTTTACGCCAATCTTAATATCCGACTTTTCTTTTATTTGCTCTTTAGCAAGTACGATAGAATTCATGCCAATGACCTCGACACTTTACTTCCGGCTTATCTAATTTCGGTTTTAAGATCAAAACCTCTTGTTTATGATAGTCATGAAATATTTACTGAGGTTCCTGAAATCCAGGGCAGGTGGGTTAAAAATATATGGTCTTGGATAGAAAATAGCATCTTTCCAAAGCTTGATTCAATTATTACTGTTAATCGTTCGATCGCTAATTATTACGGTGAAAAATTTAAAAAGAAACTTCTTGTAATTAGAAATATACCCGAAGGAAAAAATGTGACAATTCAATGTTCAAGAAAAGAACTTTCGCTACCAGAAAATAAATATATAATCATTTCGCAAGGCTCAGGAATAAACGTCGACCGTGGTAATGAGGAGTTACTCCAAGCCGTGGAAAACCTAGACGACGTGTTGCTTCTATTCGTTGGTTCCGGAGATGCAATTCCAGTGTTAAAAAAACAAAGTGATGAGAAGGGGCTCAATGACAAAGTGCGATTTATTGATCGAATGCCCTATGAAGAAATGATCAAGTACACTGCCTGTGCTGATCTGGGAATTTCATTCGACAAACCTACAAACCTAAATTACCTCTATAGTTTACCAAATAAAGTTTTCGATTATATAAGTGCTGGCACTCCCATACTTGCTTCTGATTTGCCGGAAGTGGCAACTATTATAAGTACCTATAAAGTAGGAAGCATTCTAGCGGATATTAACCCTCGTATCATTTCTGAAGGAATTAAGAAAATGAGACTAAAAGAAAAAGATGTCTGGGATAATGCTTTAAAAATTGCAGCTACTGAATTAACTTGGGAGAATGAAGTAGTGGTCTTAAAGAAGTTTTATTGAGGGCTTAGTGAATTAAAATCTTCATTAGTTAAATCATAGAGCTGCGCGTAAAATAAATCACAAAAATCACTAATTTTCCTCATCATTAATGCGTAATTTTCGCTCCTAAATTTTAATGAAATGAGGACTCATTTAGTTTCTGGAGGCTGTGGATTTGTTGGTCGAAATATGGTCAAGCGATTATATAACACCACTAATGACCGTATAATATTTATTGATAATTTATCTGTTGGGACACACCCTGATACTTGGTTAGATGTTGGTAAAACTAAGGTAGACGGAATGATCAGTCATTATGGTGATCGCCTGATCTTTATAGAAGAAGATTTTAGAAATACTTTACGCTTATTGATTGATGATATGGCTGGTTTTGAGAAGAAACTAGGCGTTGATATTGGAACCTTCGCTGATGTATTTCATTTTGCAGCCATCGTAGGTGGACGAGCAATGATCGACGGAGATCCTTTGATGGTTGCATTAGACCTTTCTATCGATGCGGAGTTCTTTTATTGGATCACGCGACATAAACCGGAAAGGGTTCTCTACCCAAGCTCCAGTGCAGCTTATCCTGTTTCTAAACAAACAGAAAGCAATACTATTCAATTGAGCGAAAGCGATATTGATTTTAATAATATGGGGCAGCCGGACATGACTTATGGTTGGACCAAACTAACAGGAGAGTATTTAGCTCAAATCGCCGCAAAGCACTATGACGTTAAAATCACTTGTATTCGTCCTTTTAGTGGTTATGGAGAAGATCAAGACTTGAGCTACCCAATACCTGCAATTGCAAGAAGAGCAGCCTTAAAAGAAGAACCATTTGAAGTTTGGGGAAGTGGCTATCAAGGAAGAGATTTTGTTCATATTGATGATGTTTTGGATTGCACATTGGAAGCAATGAAGACCATTCATGATGGAAGAGCTATCAATATTGGAATGGGTCGACTAAGTACATTTAGAGAGATAATTGGCATTTTCTGTGAATTCGCAGGCTACAAACCTGAAATTAAAGCCCTATTAGACAAGCCTGTAGGTGTTTTCTCTCGCTATTGCAGTATGGAAAACGTTGAAAAAGAACTGGGTTGGAAAGCAAAAATTAGCTTACGAGAAGGATTGAAAAGAGTGTATGATAAAGCTGTTGAGAATTTGGGGTGAGGACGTAAGACGGAAGTAAAGGAGGACTGGAAATAGGTGCGTAATTTTATTTAACCACAAAGACGCTGAGTAGACACGGAGCTCACAAGGAAAAAAAGAAATGCAATACTCTTTGTTTTTAATAAGATATAGTGATCTTGGCGAACTTTGTACCTACTCTGTGTCTTTGTGGTTAAAAAATGCAAAGGGCTATTCTTTTATAGAAGTCATGATTGATAAATATCGTAAATGAATAAAAAGAAGAAAATAATATGCTTCGGTCCCGGAACTAAATTTAAAGGTGGTATAGCAAACTACAATACCTCATTGGCTAAATCCTTTGACAAAAGAAAAGATACTGAAACGCATATTGTATCCTGGATTCAACAATATCCCGCCATCGTTCCTCGTGAATTCATTGATAAAGAAAGTCGGGCAAACCAATTAGAAGGCACGCGAATTAAGGAAGTTTATCTTACAGATTTTAATAATCCAGTAACATGGAGAAAAACGGCTGATCACATAATTTCATTAAATGCTGATCAGCTCATTATACAATGGTACAATGCGATGCAAGGTTTACCCCTTTCAAGAATGGTAAAACGGATTCGCAGAAACAGCGATGTCGAGATTATATTTGATCTACACTTCGTTGTTCCAAAGGAGAATTCGAATCTCGATACTTTCTTTACAAAAATGGGGCTTAAAACGGCAGATAGCTATATCGTACATTCACTAAAGACCAATGAAGAATTAAATCAGCTCTTTCCAGATGGGAATATCACCTTGAGTTATGATGGTTTAAGAGCAAATGAAGGAAAAACATCACTAAAACTATATCATCCTATTTATGATATGTTTCAACCTGATACAACTTTCGACAAAGGGAAATTCAAGCAAGAACATAAGCTACGAAAACATGTGTTCCTCTTTTTTGGCTTTATCAGAAAATACAAAGGATTGCATCAAGCGATTGAAGCTTTTGCCAAACTAGCTGAAAAAAGAGACGACGTTTCCTTAATGATATGTGGTGAATCTTTTTGGAACACTCTTGATTCAAGTAAATTGAGCACTAAAATTAAAGAGGCGACATTTGGCCTACTTAAAAAGCTTTTTCTTAAAAAGGAAGACGACGAAAAGAATTACAGACCATTAGAACTGATCAAAACATTTGGAATTGAAGACCGTGTAATGCTTGTCAACAAATTTGTTGCAAATGAAGAGGTTCCTCAATATTTTCAAGCAGCCGATTCTGTTGTACTTTTTTATCTAACGGCCACTCCTTCCGGTATCGAGTCTATTAGTTATAATTTTAACATGCCAATTTTGGCTACAAAAGTTGGTCATTTTCCCGAAACGATCGAAGATGGATTTAATGGCTACTTAGCCAACGACAGGGATATCAACGATATGGTACGTGTTATGGATCTATCGATTGAAAAACCTATTGACAGAGAAAATGTTAATAGTAAAACAAAGGAAATGAGTTGGGAAAATTATACAGCTGTAATTCTAAATAAGGGATAAAAAAGCCCTTTCCAAATTTCTAGAATCGATATAATTCGTCTATTAGTAGACAAATAGAACTTATATCACATTTATTCTGATGCGTAAACTTTAAATTCGTAAAAAATTACTGAAATGAAAAAACTATACCCCTTAGTAATCCTCTTTTCCTTCTTCACTTTATTCTTAAGTGCACAGGATGATTTTAAAGCAATGGTTGAATCAGAAATGAAGTCTGCTCTCCCCTTTTTAAATCTTCAGGAAAAATCTATCAATAGTGAGTTTACAAATACTTACGATTTAAAATACCATCGTTTTTATTGGATCATCGATCCCTCTGTAAATTTTATTGAAGGTTATGTTACCTCATACTTCGAGGCTGGAAGTGAAGATATGGATGAGATCTATTTTGATCTTTCAAGTGGATTTACCATTGACTCTGTAATTTTTCAAGGCGTAGATCAAACTCAGTCATGGGATAATGATCTTCTTCATATTACTTTGAGCAATACAGTGAGTGCCGGAACATTGGACTCTATAAGCGTTTACTATCGAGGAACTCCTGCAGGTGGAGGATTTGGTTCTTTTATACAGTCGACACATGGTTCGGCTAACGACCCAATAATTTGGACATTATCTGAACCATACGGTGCTAAAGACTGGTGGCCATGTAAGCAAGATCTTGTTGATAAAATAGACTCGATAGATATATTTGTAGAGACCAATACTGATTATCGAGTAGCTAGTAATGGAACTCTAGAAAGCGAAACTGTTGATGGTGACAATACTATATATTATTGGAAGCACCGTCATGCAATACCTGCTTACTTAATAGCAATTGCTGTTACAAATTATGAATACTATTCGGATTGGGTAACAATGCCAAATGATGATCAGCTTGAAATCTTAAACTATGTATTTCCTGAAAGTCTTAGCTCTGCACAGACGTTAACAGATGAAACTGTTGAGATCATGGAGTTTTTTAATGAGCGATTTGAACCTTACCCATTTGCAGATGAAAAATATGGTCATGCTGAGTTTGGATGGGGCGGTGGA
>JAUVAY010000073.1 GCA_030591505.1 Flavobacteriales bacterium
CCACAAAGAATAAAAAGATAATAATGTATTGCTTTTTCATAAGCACGGGTATATTTTTTGCTAAATTATTGAGGCTAAAATGAGATAAAAAAACAAATTAGCAAAATTTATACAGCTTGTCTTTTGTATTTATAACAATTAAGTGAGTTTCTGAAAGGTTTGCCACCAAATATCAGGCATTTCCCCATTGGATGCTTTTTGATAATCTTCATAAGTACATGGTACAACCAAATGACGAAAATACTTCGAATCACTCCCATCGGGATAAGGCACTTCTACCCACCAGCGATCACTTTTAGGACTCTTATAAAATATCAACTCATGTTCCTCTTCATTTAAATGTATGGTATACTTTAAATATTTCCTTGTGCTTGATTTCGGAAAATCTTCTTTCCTCTGTGATACACCTTCAACGAAATACCACATTATTTGTGCAACTAGCATTGCCCCTAAATCATTATCATCATATTCATATAATCCGATAGACGTCAATTTGTCACTCATTCCTGCGTACCAGGCCATCTGACAAATCTCCCTTCCACTTATTCCATTAGGCATAGGAAATGAGCGTTTAGGCATAAATGCAGAACTGATCGAACGGAGGTCAACACTTAATATATCTGCATTTCTTATCAATGGCTCACTATAGTGAACAGATTTATTTAACTGACCAAGACGCAATGTTTCAAAATACATTTTCTCTGTCATAGCCAGAGTCGTTTGTGAGTTATAATAAACCTGATGCCCGATGTTTGAAAAATTAAACAAAAAATTGGGTTGATGCGTAATGATACTTGTTAGATAATTCTCAGCATGCATCCCTTCATTTACTTCACCAATATCAATCTTATGGTCAATATTTACAAGATTCACTAATTGCTCCAACTTCTCATAGCCCTTATACTGAGCAAAAGTAAGGTCTTGGGACCCTCCTA
This sequence comes from Flavobacteriales bacterium, assembly GCA_030591505.1. Lineage (GTDB taxonomy): Bacteria > Bacteroidota > Bacteroidia > Flavobacteriales_D > JAHECK01 > JAHECK01. Next base: position 936 of record JAUVAY010000073.1, read on the forward strand.
TAAATAATGGTATAATATCTTGTTTTACAAGCTCTTCAATCACCGCTTCTAAGGCAAAATAACTATCCTGAATCTCTTTACCTGAAACAATATCCCCTAAATCAACAATTGAAGGAAAGTAATCGAACCATTGAAGAGAATATAAAGACCTTCGAAGATTATCGAAGTTGACCACCTCAACTGAATCATTATTACCCCTGTTTTCTTTTACACCAAAAAGAGCAATTTTACATTCAGACAGATCTGGAAATTCTTCATTATAAATCTCAATTCTATCCCCCCATAACGTACTGTCTTCAGTTTTTTGCCAAAGTTTTTTATCGACGGGAGAAAAATAAATTGATAATTCGTTCATTATTTTTTCTTTCTCTTAGGTTCAGGTGCAGCCTTAATAATTTTCACACAATCTTCGTAGGTCAATTTCTCAGCCTCCTGACCTTTTGGTATTCGAATGTTCTTTTTTCCAAATTTAATAAAAGGACCGTATCTTCCATTTAAGACTTTCAATGTAGCATCCTCTTCAAATTCCGATATCAATTTTTTCTTATCCTCTTCCAGTTTATTTCTATATAACTCCATTGCTTGTTCAAGCGTAATCTCTTCTGGCGTTAATTCACTGTCTTTTTTAATCGATACAAAGGTGCTCTTTACTTTAACATAAGGACCAAACCTTCCTATTGCTGCAATTACATCTTTATCTTCAAAAGTCCCTAAAACACGAGGCAGATCAAATAATTTAATCGCTTCTTCGAGTGTTATATCCTGAATTGTTTGCCCTTCTCTTAAGGAGGCAAATTTGGGTTTTTCTTCATCCGTTGATTCTCCAATTTGAATCATTGGTCCATATCTTCCGATTCTAGCCAAGATAGGTTTTTGAGTTTTCGGATCTATACCTAAATTTCTTTGTCCTGTTGCCTTCTCTGAGTTTTCCATCGTATTTTCCACATCAGCGTGGAAAGGCTTATAAAACTCATTTAGCATTTTAAACCAAACCTTCTCTCCTTCTGCTATCTCGTCAAATTGCTTCTCTACATCAGCTGTAAAGTTATAATCTAAAATACGCTTGAAATGTTCGACAAGGAAATCATTCACTACTACTCCTATATCTGTCGGGAAGAGTTTATTTTTCTCTGCTCCAGTATTTTCCTCTTTATCGATCCACGAAGTTGAATGATCCTTCATGCTACCAAAGCGATATTTTTGCTTTCTTCCTTCCGTACTTTTCTTTTCGATATAGCCCCGCTTTTGTATAGTAGAAATTGTTGGAGCGTAAGTAGACGGCCTTCCAATTCCTAGTTCCTCCATCTTTTTAACCAATGACGCTTCAGTATATCGAGGTGGATGATGTGAGAAACGCTCAATTGCATTAATTTCATCCGCATTCATAGCATCACCAACCTTTAAATCTGGTAATCGTCCTTCATTTTCTTCTTCCGCGTCGTCCTTACCTTCTAAATACACATGAAGAAATCCGTCGAATTTGATCACCTCTCCTTTAGCTACAAAAACTCTTTCAATGTTATTTCCACTAATTTTCAAGGTTGTTCTTTCCAATTGCGCATCTGCCATTTGCGAGGCAATTGTCCTTTTCCAGATCAGATCATAAAGACGAGCTGTTCTTCCATCATCAATATTGACATCTTTTTCAGATAAATCAACCGGACGAATAGCTTCGTGAGCCTCTTGGGCTCCCTTTGATTTCGTCGTATACTTTCTTCTTTTAGCGTATTCCGCTCCGTATGATTTTGTAATTACGTTTTCCGCTTCATTCATTGCCAGATCAGAAAGGTTCACACTATCCGTTCTCATGTAGGTGATCTTTCCCGATTCATATAGCTTTTGCGCTAGAGTCATCGTTTGGGCAACTGAGTAACCTAATTTTCGTGAAGCTTCCTGTTGAAGTGTACTTGTAGTAAATGGAGCTACAGGAGATTTTTTGGCCGGCTTACTTTCTACTGAAGACACATCAAACTTACTATCAACCGTCTTTTTCAACAATTCATCAGCCAACTCCCATTTATCAAATTTTCTATCTAATTCTGCTTTTATCTTTTTTCCTTCATTATTTACAAAGTATCCAATAACCCTAAAACTGGCTTTTGGCGTAAAGCTTCTGATCTCTTGCTCTCGTTCTGCAATAATCCTAACAGCCACCGACTGAACTCTACCCGCACTTAATGATGGTTTTACTTTGCGCCATAATATTGGCGACATCTCATAACCAACCAATCTATCCAACACTCTTCTTGCTTGTTGAGCATTAACAAGATTAATATCTACTTTTCGAGGTGTTTCAATGGCTTTTAAAATAGCTGTTTTTGTAATCTCATGAAAAACAATACGCTTTACTTTATCTTCAGACAATTCTAATGCTTCCATTAAATGCCATGAAATAGCTTCTCCTTCGCGGTCCTCGTCAGTCGCTAACCAGATAGTTTCTGCTTTATCAGCAATTTTTCGCAACTCATCTACCAGCTTCTTTTTATCCTTTGGAACGACATATTTTGGCTTAAAGTCATTTTCAATGTCAATCGAAATGTCCTTCGAAGGCAAGTCTCTTACATGACCGAAGCTCGACTTCACAATAAAGTCCTTCCCTAAATATCCTTCAATAGTCTTTGCCTTAGCTGGCGACTCTACAATCACAAGATTCTTCTGCATATTCTCGATTTTTAATCCTTAATAAAGTTCGCAAACATAATACTTTTCAAATTTTCATGAATTTATTTTACATGTTTCGCCAAAAAAAAGCAAAAAAATATTTCTTAGATGACAAATTGTCACCCATGAAAATTTATTAAATTTGCACACTTTTTATATAGAACATGCGCTACACAGGGAACAAGGTAATAGAAGAAGATATTCAAGGGGATGCAACCTTGATCGAGTCAGAAGAAGTAGGCAATGGGAAGAAGTTGTATATTGAGAGTTATGGGTGCCAAATGAATTTTGCTGACAGTGAGATCGTGGCATCTATATTAATAGACGAAGGGTATACCACTACAGCCAATTATAAGGAAGCAGATGTTATCCTTGTCAATACTTGTTCGATTCGGGATAATGCAGAAAAGCGCGTTTTAAATCGTCTCAGAAATTATCAAATTGTAAAAAAACTTCGACCTGGGGCAATTATTGGTATGCTGGGTTGTATGGCTGAACGATTAAAATCACAGTTAATAGAAAAAGACAAACTGGTTGACCTTGTAGTAGGTCCGGATGCATACAGAAGCTTACCTTCTCTTCTCAAAAGCGCAGAGGGTGGTCAAAAATCTGTAAATGTATTATTATCACGTGAAGAAACGTATGCCGACATCTCTCCTGTTCGATTAGATAATAATGGAATCAGTGCTTTTATTTCCATTATGAGAGGATGTGATAATATGTGTTCTTTTTGTGTAGTTCCCTTTACCAGAGGAAGAGAACGATCAAGAGATCCTGAATCAATCATTCATGAAGCACGTGAATTATTATTAAAAGGGTATAAAGAGATCACCCTTCTTGGACAGAATGTTGATTCCTACAAATGGAATATCACAGCTAAAGGTGAAATCATCGAACCAGGTGAAGAAGTGGTCAATTTTTCCGGATTACTTGAAAAAGTAGCCCTTTTATCCCCAGAACTACGGATTCGTTTTTCTACTTCTCATCCTAAAGACATGACCGATGAAGTATTAACGACCATGGCTAAATATGAAAACATCTGTAAGTACATTCATCTTCCTGTTCAGTCTGGAAATAATGAAATCCTTCAAAAAATGAATAGGGGTTATACCCGAGAGTGGTATTTTGATCGCATTGACAAAATAAGGCAATTAATGCCCGACTGTGCCATTTCAACTGATATTATTATTGGGTTCTGCGATGAAACAGATGAACACTATAACGAAACTTTTAAATTAATGGACGAGGTGAAATTTGATTTTGCCTATATGTTTAAATATTCTGAAAGACCAAAAACACTTGCCGAAAGAAATTTCAGTGACAATGTTCCTGAAGATGTTAAAAGCAAGCGCTTACAACAAATAATTGATCTTCAATCGAGTCATTCGTTAAGAAGTTATAAACAGATGGTAGGTAAGGTTTGTACTGTTCTGATCGAGGGAGAATCAAAACGTTCGTCTGATCAGTTGTATGGCAGAAACACTCAGAATATGGTGGCAATATTCGATAAAGACGAGTTAAAAAAAGGACAGTATGTTGATGTTCTGATAGAATCATGTACGTCAGCTACGTTATTTGGAAAAGTGATAAAAACCGATAAGAATTGAAAAATCTTCAAGCAATAAAACAACGTTTTGGTATAATTGGCAACTCCCCTTTGCTCAACTTCGCTATAGAGACAGCGATACAAGTTGCACCAACAGACGTTTCTGTATTCATTAACGGAGAAAGTGGAACAGGAAAAGAAGCTATGCCTCAGATCATACATCATAGCAGTGCCCGTAAACACAACCCTTATATTGCCGTTAATTGCGGGGCCATTCCGGAAGGAACGATAGACTCGGAACTTTTTGGACATGAAAAAGGAAGTTTTACAGGAGCACATGAATCCAGAAAAGGATATTTTGAGGAAGCAAATACAGGAACTATTTTTCTTGACGAGGTTGCTGAATTACCTTTATCCACTCAGGTAAGATTATTACGGGTTTTAGAAACAGGTGAATTTATAAAAGTTGGTTCTTCTAAGATCATAAAAACAAATGTTCGGATAATAGCCGCAACAAACGTAAATGTATCTAAAGCGATTAAAGAAGGGAAGTTTAGGGAAGACCTGTATTTTAGATTAAATACAGTTCCTATAGCAATGCCTCCTTTACGTGAAAGGCAAGAGGACATTCATCTCTTGTTTAGAAAATTCGCATCTGATTTTGCTGAAAAATATAGAATGCCCGTATTGAAATTGGATGATGATGCTGTTGAGTTACTCTGTACTTATCGTTGGCCTGGGAATGTTCGCCAATTAAAGAATATAGCTGAGCAAATGTCGGTTCTGGAGAAAGAAAGAGTGATCAACAGAGATACATTATCGAATTACCTGCCCGGCTATTCCAAAAGTCAACTTCCTGTATTAATTCCTCATGAAGAAAAAATCGATGAGGATGAAAAGGATATGGTATATAAGATACTGTTTGATCTTAAAAATGACATCACTGATTTAAAAAGCCTTGTTGTAGGTATTCTTCAATCCAATAGTGATAACATAGATTTAAATGAGAGTAATTCAGCATTGTTACATCGGATCTTTGACAAACCCACTAATGAGGGTTTTCAGTCCTATTCAAACAAGGGTAATTCTATTCAGATGCCATTAACACCTTCAGAAGAAATCTATAAGCCTGCAGAAAAAATAGAAGACCATACTGAATTAAATGAATCATTAAAGTTGGCTGACAGAGAGAAGGAACTGATCATCAAAGCGTTAAAAAAGCACCATAATAAAAGAAAATATGCGGCTTCCGACCTTGGGATTTCGGAACGAACTTTGTATAGGAAAATAAAAGAATATAATATTTAAACCATGAGAGTAATTATCGTCTTAACTTTTTTCTTTGCTAATGTTTTCATCAATTCTTCCTGTTCGGTAAATTACTCATTTACAGGTGCCGACATCCCTGCCGAGGCTAAAACCGTATCAATCGGTTATTTTGGTATTGAAGGAAAAGGAGCAACATTAGCAAATCCAATCGCTCCAAATCTTTTTACTGATCAACTTACAGCAACTATGCTTACCCAAACAAATTTAGACGTAGTAAATAATGATGGTGATCTTAGATTCGAAGGCAATATCGTTGGATACTCTACTACGGCTGTTGCAGCACAAAGTGACACGGAGGCCTCGAGTCGTAGTCGTTTAAAAATGACAGTTAATGTAATTTATACGAATACGATCGAGCCGGATAAAAGCTTTGAAAAACAATTTAGTCAATTTGCCGATTATGATGCGAGTAGTAATTTAGGTGATGTGGAAGAAGATCTTCTACGTGTAATTAATGATGCGATAGCACAAGATGTTTTTAACGCTTCACTCGGTTCATGGTAAATCTTTTTTATCTACATTCGTGAATAGGTGTTAACTATGGAGGCTCATAAAACTGATAAGATCATAAAAGGACTTTCGATCGAAAGTGATCAGTTAAATAACTTATTGAATGATCATCCCTATTTTCAATTAGGCTTAATGGAGAAATCCAGAAGGTATAGAGAAGAAAAACATATTGATTCAATAAAGTTAGCGAGAAAATGTGCCATATTATTTCCTGACCGAACATTACTCTACTCCTATCTTAACGAGAATGAAAAAACTATTGTAGATTCAGTAGTAGCTGAAGATAATATTGAAGACCAGGTAAAGGTAGAAAGTAAAAAGGACACAATTGCTGAAGCAAAAATTGAAATTAAGCAAACTACAGAGCATTCAGGTAAAACTTATTCTTCTCTTGAAAAAGAATATTTAAAAGAAGTTATCGATAAAAGCATTCAAATTGAGGCAAGTCATTTCTCTGAACTTGATATCAAAGACTCTTCGAATGATGATGTCGTGGTTGTTGAAGATAAGATCTCAAATAGAGTATTAAGCTTTTCAGAATGGATCGGAGGAAAAAAACTTGAACATTCAATTTCTTTCAAATCTGATCTAATTGATCAGTTTATCCAAGAAAGTCCACAAATCAGCAAATTATCTTCGAGCACTTTTTATTCCTCTATTGAGAAAGGAAAGGAGAGTATTTCTGAAGAATCACTGTTATATTCAGAGACTTTGGCCGCTATTTTTGTTCAACAGGGCAATACTGAACTAGCAATTAAAGCTTATCGCTATTTGATGTTGAAGAATCCACAAAAAAGTATTTACTTTGCCGACCTTATTAAAAAACTGGAAGAAAAAAATTAAGTAAAGACGAGATGGAAACTTTTGTTATAGTATTGATCGTAATTGTAAGTGCATTATTAGCACTTATTGTTTTAATTCAAAATCCAAAAGGTGGTGGACTTGCCACTGGATTTACAGGTGCAAACCAAATTGGTGGTGTTAAAAGAACCACTGACTTTTTGGAAAAAGCGACTTGGACCCTTGCCATATTGTTATTGGTACTTTCTATTACTGCTACAGGTATTCGAAAGTCGAGTAATACTATTGACGAAGGTTTAAACGATATTATTGAAACTCCACAGCAGAACATTCCTGTTTCTACTGAACCAGCTAATGATGCGAGTTTACCCGTTGAAGGTGCTGATGAAGAAGGTGGAGAATAATTTTTACTATTATAAGATAGTTAGATGTCAGTATGTCACGCATGCTGACATTTTTTTTTGAATATTTTTGATTAAAATAGAGCAATGTGCCTATATGACATAAGTAACGTCAATGGCATGTTTTTTACTAATAAAAAGAAAACTTAATAAATATGGCATTAAATATTCAACCTTTAGGCGACCGAGTTGTTATTGAACCAGCTCCAGCAGAAGAAAAAACAAGTTCAGGTATTATTATTCCTGATACAGCAAAAGAAAAACCTCAACAAGGTGTAGTATTAGCTGTAGGAAGTGGAAAACCTGACGAACCAATTACCGTGAAAGTTGGTGATACCGTTTTATATGGTAAATATGGTGGTACTGAGCTTAAAATTGATGGTAAAGAGCTTTTAATGATGCGAGAGTCAGATATTTTCGCAATCGTAAAAGTTTAATTTGATAAACTTAATTAAACGAAGTAATTAACATGGCAAAAGAAATAAAATTTGACATCGAAGCTAGAGATGCCTTAAAAAGAGGCGTAGATGCTTTAGCAGATGCAGTAAAAGTAACATTGGGACCAAAGGGAAGGAATGTTATTATAGCTAAAAAGTTTGGCGCTCCATATGTAACAAAAGATGGTGTATCCGTAGCTAAAGAAATTGAATTAACTGATGAAGTTGAGAATATAGGAGCTCAGCTTCTAAAAGAAGTTGCTAGTAATACTGCTGATATTGCGGGAGATGGTACTACTACAGCCACTGTTTTGGCTCAATCAATTGTTACTGTTGGTTTAAAAAACGTTACTGCAGGAGCTAATCCAATGGATCTTAAAAGAGGAATTGATAAAGCTTCAAAGGAAGTAATCAATAAATTAAAAGAGATCTCTCAGGAAGTTGGTAACGACAATGAAAAGATTGAACAGATAGCTACCGTTTCTGCTAATAATGACAAAACTATAGGTAAATTAATTGCTGAGGCCATGGCTAAGGTAAAAACGGAAGGTGTTATCACAGTTGAAGAGGCTAAAGGAACCGATACTTACGTAGATGTAGTAGAAGGAATGCAATTTGATCGTGGATACTTATCACCCTATTTTGTCACCAACTCAGAAAAGATGTTGACCGAATTAGAAAGTCCACTTATTCTGATTTTTGATAAGAAGATCTCTACAATGAAAGACCTTCTTCCAGTATTGGAAAAAGCGGCTCAAAGTGGCAAACCATTATTGATCATTGCTGAAGACGTGGATGGTGAAGCATTAGCTACATTAGTTGTAAACAAACTAAGGGGTTCTCTTAAAATTGCGGCTGTTAAAGCTCCTGGTTTTGGTGACCGAAGAAAAGCAATGTTAGAAGACCTTGCTATCTTAACCGGCGGAACAATGATCTCTGAAGAGCAAGGTAGGAAATTGGAAGACGCACAGTTAGAAGATCTTGGAAATGCTGAAAAAGTGATCATCGATAAGGACAATACAACTCTCATCAATGGTGTTGGTGATAAAAAAGCCATCAGTGCACGCGTAAATCAGATCAAAGCACAGATCGAGACCACTACTTCAGATTACGACAAAGAAAAACTGCAAGAACGACTGGCTAAGCTAGCTGGTGGAGTTGCTGTATTATATGTTGGTGCTGCTACTGAAGTTGAAATGAAAGAGAAAAAAGACCGAGTAGATGATGCACTTCATGCAACAAGAGCTGCTGTAGAAGAGGGTATTATCCCAGGTGGTGGAGTTGCATATATTCGAACTATTGACAGTCTTTCAAATCTAAGTGGAGAAAACGAAGATGAAGATACAGGTATTGCGATCGTAAAAAGAGCATTAGAAGAACCTTTACGTCAAATTGTAGCCAATGCAGGAGGAGAAGGAGCCATTGTAATTAAAAATGTTATGGATGGGAAAGGTGATTTTGGGTACAATGCACGAACAGATAAGTATGAAAATTTACTTGAAGCTGGTGTTATTGATCCTACAAAAGTAGCGAGAGTAGCGCTGGAAAACGCAGCTTCTATCGGTGGGATTTTATTAACCACAGAATGTGTTATCGCTGATATTGAAGAAGACATGCCTCCAATGCCTCCAGGAGGTGGAATGCCAGGTGGTATGGGTGGAATGATGTAAGAATTACCATTATTATAATATTATAGCCGTCCCGTCCCGATAGAAATCGGATTCGGGACGGCTTTTTTTATTTCTCTTTTAGAAATATCCATTGAATCAGACTTAGAATACGTATTGCATTATTAAAAATAAAGCAATAACCAGTATTTTGTATCACTCTTTTTTCATCAGATAGAAAACTATAATTTTAATTAAAACCCCTGCGATTAATAGATTTAGCTCTTGTTTATGAGTGTTTTATAGCTTCAATTTAGTTTTCAACTTAAATTATTCATAAAATATGTGGTGAATAGTGGTTTTTTTATGCTCTTAATATTTTGTTAATATTTCTTAAATTCTTTTATTTACGTTACAAAAGTTGGGAAACGTCTCAATTTATGAAAGTTAAATGTGCATCTTATTTTATTAATTAAAAACCTACAGTATGAAATTAAAACTACATGCTGCCTTTACAATAGCTCTTCTGCTTTTTTCGCAGATGATTTATGCTCAAGGCAAAACAGTGACTGGTACAGTTACTGCATCTGATACAAAGGAGTCCCTTCCGGGAGTTTCGGTAGTATTGGATGGAACTACTAAAGGTACCGTTACCGATCTTGATGGAAAGTATTCTATCGATGTTGAAGGTGATGATCCTTATCTTGTTTTTTCTTATATTGGAATGACTACACAACGAGTTCAGGTTGGTACTCAAACCAGTATTGACATTCAACTAGCATCAGGTGTTGATCTTGATGAATTTGTTGTTACTGCATTAGGTATTTCCCGTGAGAAAAAATCGCTGGGTTATGCTACGCAGGAAGTTAGTGGAGAAGAGGTTAGCACAGTAAAACGTGATAACTTTATTGATGGTATGTCTGGTAAAGTTGCCGGTGTACAGATCAGGTCAAGCACTAACATGGGAGGATCTACTAACGTATTAATACGTGGTAATACTTCTTTAACTGGTAATAACCAGGCTTTATTCGTTATTGACGGTGTTCCAATAGATAACACTAACACGACTAACGATGCAACAAATGACCGTGTAGCTCAGGGAGCTTCTGGTTATGACTACGGTAATGCTATTGCCGATATCAACCCTAACGATATTGAAAGCATGAACGTATTGAAAGGTGCTGCTGCAACAGCTCTTTATGGTTCACGTGCAGCGAATGGTGTTGTTATTATCACAACCAAAAAAGGAAGTGAGGCAAATGCGACAGGTAAAGCAGGTTTAGGAGTTTCTTTCTCATCTAACGCAACTGTTGGAATCGTTGATAAAAGTACCTTCCCAACTTACCAAAAAGAATATGGTGCAGGTTATGGACCTTATTATTCTGGTGGTGATTCAGAACACCCAGGTTTATCTTATTATGATTTTAATGGTGATGGTGTTGATGATTATGTTGTGCCATTTACGGAAGATGCTTCTATGGGTACTGCTTTTGATCCTAATTTAATGGTTTATCAATGGGATGCATTAGACCCTGAAGCTGCTAATTATAATACAGCTACTCCTTGGGTTGCTGCTGAAAATGATCCTGTTGAGTTTTTTGAGCCATCTTGGACATTTACCAATGCTATTTCTGTTAATGGTGCTAGCGAAGCGGGATCTTTCCGTTTATCTTACCAAAACATGGATCAAAATGGTATTTTACCAAACAGTGAGTTGAAAAGAAATAACATTTCCTTTGGTGGTTCATTCAACCTTAACGAAAATGTAACTGTTTCTGCTTCTGCCAACTATATTAATACTAAAACAAAAGGACGTAACTCTACTGGTTATAGTGGTAACCTTATGTCTATGTTCAGACAATGGTACCAAGTCAATGTTGATATCTTAGATCAAAAGGAAGCTTTTGAAACTACTGGTAGAAACTTAACCTGGAACCCTGCTGATGCCAACGACCCTACTACTCCAATCTATTGGGATAACCCTTATTGGCAACGTCATAAAAACTTCCAAACGGATACACGTGATCGTTTCTTTGGAAACTTTATGGTAGACTATAAGATCTCAGATCACTTATCATGGATGGTAAGAGCATCTATTGATACTTATACTACTTTACAAGAGGAAAGAAAAGAACAAGGTTCTGTAGGTGGACGTTTTGGAATTAGTCGTTTAGATGTAACTTCTGGTTACTCTCGATTAGATAGAACATTCAAAGAATCTCAGTTATTCTCTACTTTAAACTACAATAAAGATTTAAGTGAGAATTTCAACTTGAATGCATTGATTGGAACTGAAGTAAGAAGAGATCATATCAACACTATCTTTTCATCTACAAATGGTGGACTGATCGTACCGGGTACTTTTGCTTTATCTAATACAGTAAACCCAAGTTTACCACCGGAAGAAGATGATGTTACATTTGGTGTAACTGGTTTATTTGCTTCTGTAAGTGTAGGTTGGAAAAGATTGATATATGTTGATGCAACAGTTAGAAATGACTGGTCAACTACTCTTCCTGCAGATAACAACTCTTATTTATACCCTTCGATAGCAACTAGTTTTATCTTTTCTGAATTGTTAGATATAGATGCAATTGATTTTGGTAAAATTAGATTGAACTATGCGGAAGTTGGTAAAGATGCTCCAGCATATAGTGTTGTAAATACCTATAATATTAACCCATCGTTTGGAGATGCAGCATTGACTTCACTTCCAAACACAAGAAACAACTCTACTTTATTACCAGAGCGTACAAAAAGTATAGAAGCTGGTTTAGAGATGTTCTTCCTACAAAGAAGACTTGGATTTGATTTTGCATGGTATAAAACCAATTCTACTGATCAGATCTTTAATGCGCAGGTTTCAAGAGCTACTGGTTTCTCATCTAAAGTGATTAACTCAGGTGAAATTGAAAACAGTGGTTATGAAATCACTTTAACTGGTGCACCGATCGTTTCTGACAATTTCCGTTGGGATATTGATGTAAACTATTCTGCAAACAGAAATAAAGTTATTGCTTTAGATGAAGGTTTAGATAACCTACAGTTAGGTAGTTTCCAAGGTGGTGTTACAATTAACGCTACAGTTGGTGAACCTTACGGAACTATCCAAGGTAGTGACTATGTATATGCTGATGGCCATGATGGCGAAGAAGCATTTAGAGTAATTGGTGCTGATGGTTATTACAAGCGTTCAACTACGTTTGATAATGTACTTGGTAACATTACTCCTGATTTCAACATGGGTATTAATAACCGTTTTTCTTACAAAAACTGGAAATTGTCTTTCTTAGTTGACTGGCAGCAAGGTGGACAGATTTTCTCTCTTGACCAATGGTACGGAATGGGAACTGGAATGTATGAAGAAACTTCTTATACTAATGATCTAGGTAACCCTGTTCGTAATGATGTTGCAGATGGTGGTGGATTAGTATTAGAAGGTGTTAAAGAAGATGGTACACCTAATGATATCCGTGTAGCTGGAAACAACTTCCGTGTATTTGGTTGGAACAGAAACCCTAATGCTGGATTCATCTCTGATGCAACCTATATTAAATTAAGAGAAGTAGTTCTTTCTTATTCACTTCCTTCTTCAATGTTAGGAGATGGCGTATTTAGAGCTGTAACTTTTAGTTTTGTTGGTAGTAACCTTTGGATCATGGCTAAAGATCTTGCTCATGCAGATCCTGAAGCAGGTGTTTCTTCTGGTAACTTACAAGGATGGCAAAGTGGTGTGTTGCCTTCAACACGTAACTTTGGTTTAACTGTTAACCTTACATTTTAATACATAGAACAATGAATAAAATATATTATATAATATTAATGGTTCTGGTTCTGAGTTCTTGTGCTAGAAAATTTGAAGACTTGAACAATGACCCGAAGAACCCACTTGCGGTTCCTTCTGCAACATTGATGACCAATGCGCAGAAGAACTTGGGAGACCAAATTGCGAGTACCAATGTGAACAGAAACAATTTTAAATTGTGGTCACAATATTGGACTGAGACTACTTATACGGACGAAAGTAACTACGATGTGAAAACACGTGGTGTTCCGGATAATGCTTTTACAACTTGGTACAGAGATGTAATTTCTGACCTAACTGAAGCTAACAGAGTTTTAGCTGAGGAACCTGTAATTCCGGGTAATGAAGGAGCAGTTGTAAATCAAAGAGCTATTGCTGACTTAATGATCGTTTTTTCTTATCACCGATTGGTAGATATGTTTGGAAACGTTCCTTATAGCGCAGCGATGGACATTGATAACAACTTACTACCCTCTTATGATGACGCTTGGACAATTTACCAAAGCCTTGTTGATAGAATTGATGCAGATATTGCTGCATTGGATCCTTCTCAACCGGGACCTTCTGGTGATTTGATCTATGGTGGCGACGTTGATAAATGGATCGCTTTTGCTTACGGTATGAAATTGAAAATGGGTATTACTATAGCTGATTTTAATTCTGCAAAATCTGCAGAATGGGTAAATGATGCTGTACCTAATGTATTTCAATCTTCTGATGAAAACTGTGTATTAGCTTATCTTGGTGCTACCCCTAATAC
>JAUVAY010000086.1 GCA_030591505.1 Flavobacteriales bacterium
ATAGATCCGAAATTCCCGCAAGAATGAGAAAAAAGGAGAAACCCATAAATGTATTGGAAATCAATACATGACTAATGAGTTTAGGGAGAGGTAATAATTCCCACTTTCTATTGATAATGAAGAGACGGTATAAATTGGAAATTACTATTCCTAATATAAAAGTGGTGATGAGAAATTTAAGAAGTCCAATATTTAATGCATCAAGAAGATAGCCTCGAATAGCTGCAACAAGTACATAAGTGCTCCACCCTAAAATTTGTGCACTCCAATATATGGCTTCGCGTTTCTTCAATTTTGTACCTTTATCCGACAAATGTACATACAGAATTTTTTATGTAGGAATAAACTACATAGGAGGTAAAGGTAATATATATACGGATAATGAATTATTTGGCCCATTTTTATTTGAGCGGAGAGAACGATGATGTATTATATGGAAACTTCATAGGAGACCTTGTCAAAGGTAAAGATTGGCAATCTTATGAGAAAGAAGTACAGAAGGGGATTCTACTTCATCGTTATATAGATGATTTTATAGACAAACACCCATTTGCTCAACGATCAAGAAAGCGTTTAAGAAGTGTGTTTGGTTTAACATCTCCCGTAGTTTTGGATGTGTATTTTGATCATTATTTAAGTAAGAACTGGGATGAGTATCATACTATTGAGCTCAATGATTTTACACAAAACATATTCGATCGTTTACGTCCTTTTAAAAAGCAGATGCAAAGTTATTATCCGATGATGGTAGATAAAATGGAGCAAGAATCATGGATAGATTCTTATCGAAGTATTTCAGGCACGGCGATTGTATTAGAGCGCATGTCAAAGCGAGTTAAATTTGAAAATAACTGGGAGTTGGCAGAAGAAGTATTGATTGAAAATTATGAGGGTTTAGAACAAGATTTTAGTCTGTTTTTCCCTGAAATTATCACAAGTGTTGAAAAGACCTTTGATATTAAATGTGTATAAATTAATATTGGATTGCTTAACAATTAGTAAAAAAGATATATTTGTAATAGGTTAATCTATAAAATTATGAAATTGAACCTTAGAAAAGGATTGTTAGCTATAATACTGATGTTTCCTTTGCTGCTTAATGCTGAAGAAATAATAGTGCTGGAAGGTAATTACCAACTTCGTAATATTTTCGTTAATAATATTATAGGAAATGATGGCGTTGGATTTTGTGTGACAAATGTTTACGTAAACGGAGAAGTTTCTACGGATGAGATCAATCAAAACGCATTTGAAATTGATCTTACCTTATTTAATTTAAGTTTTGGTGATGAGGTTACTGTTGAGATTCATTACAAAGAAGGGTGTAAGCCTGATGTGATCAATCCACTTGCATTAAAACCTCAAGCAACTTTTAAAACAGTAAGTATTGCTGTAACAGGTGATGGACTTATGTCCTGGGAAACAAGCAATGAAACAGGTGTATTGCCTTATAAAGTTCAACAATTTAAATGGAACAAATGGGTTACTGTTGGCGAAGTACAAGGAGTGGGTAACCCCGGTGAACATGTTTATTCGTATCAAGCAGTTCTTGTTTCAGGCGATAATCGTTTTAGAGTGATTCAAAAAAGCGGTGATGGTAGAGTAAAAGTATCTCCTGAAGTAAAAACTCAGTCTAATAGTACTAGTGTTAGCTATACTTACGACAAAAAAGGGAAAGCAATTGTTTTCACAAGTCAGACAAGTTTTGAAGTATACGATGAGTATGGTCAAATAATAAAACGTGGCTATAACAATAGGATTGAAATGGAAGAACTTAATAAAGGAAAATACTACGTAAATTACGATAATACTTACGCTGAAGTTCAGCGATAAATTGATAATATTAAAGTTAAGGGTTGCGAGAAATCGCAACCTTTTTTTTGTACTCTTAAAAATTAATCTGTTTTAATGATTGAGGCGACCTAATGGGTCTTAACAAGTAGATGTAATGTATGCCAACAAAGGCGTAGTGATTTGCTCCTCAATACTAATATCTAGAGCTACTTTTATTTTATTTTTTTATTCTGATATGTACTTCCCAGAATAGAGTTGACAGGTTTTAATTAATTTATCACTTTCTTTTTCAGAGTGTAAAACGTGTTATGACTATATCATGCACAAAAAATTCTCGCAGACCCGCCTGCCGGCGAAGCAGGGCCGCAAAGGCGCAATTTTTTTATATTGAAGGAGTAGCAGACGCTAATCTGCTTTTAGCAGATACATAAATTTTCAGTTTTTTTATACCTGATCTTGATAGAATTGCGTCTTCCACTCCCTCTTTTTTTGCGTCTTAGCGTCTTGGCGAGCGCTAGAAATGAAGGTAAAATGACTTATTTATGGTCAACCTATATCAGGGACATACAACATACATATTCCAACTTCTAACCTTCTTCTCTATATCCCCTTTATTGCCTGATTTATCATTTCAAGCTTCTTCTTCAGCTGGTCTATCTCACCTTGAGTTTTATCCAAGTTTTTATTTAGGGTTTTTAATAGGGGCGAATTCGAATTGCTTGTATTAATGAATCCCATATTATTTTGGTATTGAATAAGATCGCTATTCAATCGGTTGATCTTTTCTCGTAAGAAGTTCCTTTCGCTATGAAGCGCATTCTCCGGATCATGCGCACCCGATAATTGATCTACCTTATTTTGAAACAATAATTCGATTTTTTCAGTATCGTTTAACTTGATCTTTTTGTAATGTAGGTCAAGAGCTGCTTGATAGCTCTTAATGATCTTGTCTTTATCTTTAAAAGGAACATGTCCGATGTTATTCCAATTTTCAGAAAATGCTTTCAGGCTTTCAATATCCTTCTTTTTGTCATCTGTTATATCATAAGCTGATATAGAAGCAATCAAGTCTTTCTTGAGTTTTAAATTATCAACCTGAGCATCGTCCATATGAGAAAAATGGTCTTTCTTATGGTTAAAAAAGTGGTTACACGCTTCTCTGAATTGATTCCATAATTTTTTCTCATCCCTGTGATGAGCTGGAGGAATTTTTTTCCAGTCTTTTTGTAAGTTGATCAATTGATTACTAGCTTCTTTCCAGTTTTCGCTTTCCTGTAGGGCAATAGCTTTTTTAACCAAATCAAGTTTCGCATCTTTATTCTTGTTTTGGTCTACCTTTAATACATCATAGAATTTTTGCTTTGAATTAAAAAAACGATCGCATTCTGCCCTGAATTCCTTCCATATTTTCTCGTTTTCCTTTCTCCTTGCAAAACCTATTTTCTTCCAGTCAGATTGTATATCAAGAATCTCCTTGGTTTTCTTTTGCCATTTTGCATGGGTATCTAGGCCTTCAACTTCAACAACTTTAACCTTCTCTACAAGTCCTTTTTTCTTTTTTAAATTCTCCTCCTGTTCTTCATGAAGTTTATCATAATACTCTCCTAACTCATCATGAATTTTATCATCAACCTCTTTCCATGCATTATGCAATTCTTCATATTGATCTCTTGATACAGGACCAGCATCGTACCATTTCTCTCTGAGTGCATGGTATTTTTCTTGCTTCTCTTTTATAGATTCTAGTTTAAGAATAGCATTAGTATTCTCGATGATGCTCTTTCGAATCTTATAATTCTTATCAAAGTCGTAAGCCTTTAGTTCTTTATAAATATTCATATTATAATAGAACTCCTTGACAATAGAATTATGCTTGTCATGTAATTCCCTCTCTTGAGTACGTGAGGCATGACCGGCATTTTTCCATTCTTCTTTTAATTCATTGAATGAACCAAAAGCCTTGGCTATGTTTTCCTCATGCACCAAGCCTTCAACCTTTGCTATAATTTCTAATTTCTTTTTGTATACGGATGCTAAGGCTTCCTTCTTGGCTTCTTCTTTCTCTTTAAGAGTAAATCTAACTTCTCGGTAAGCTTTCTCAAATTCTTCATCTAAAGGATCCTCACTCTCATGGAACTTGTGCTCGGCTTTTTCATCATCAGAAAGCTTGACATGCTCTTTCTCAAAATCATCCCGCGCTGCCTGAACAATTTTTTCTTTTTCATTTTCAAATTCATCGAAGAGATGTTTTAATTCACGTTTTGCTTGAAAAACATCGTCGTGACTTAAAATCTCTGATAACTGATTAATAAGGTCCTTTTTCATCTTGTCTAGATATTGAAGACTATTTTATTATAGTCTTTAGCGTTAATACTATAAAAATAGTAACTATGAGTGAATTGCCTATGCTAAATTGTTTAAATAATTTTCTTTTAATACAGTAAAATGATGCCTGTTATGGCCAATTATAATATAAGCTAAGGCCCTAACCGAAAATGATACAACATTAGCCTTGCCAATTTTTAATAGTTGTTCTTCATTATAACTTTTATAAAGTGAAATACTGTGGTTACGTGTTGTTTTAAAAAGACCAATGATCACATCCTTAGAAAGCTTGTTTGCATTGGAATTGATAACCCACTCATCCTGATCAAATCCAGGAAGGTCGCTTTTATCATTTCTAGATATACTAAGCGATCGATAAGCAAAAACGTTTTCGCAATCGCATACGTGTAGTACTAATTCTGCAATGGACCACTTGCCTTTTAGGTATGAATAAGTGAAGTTTTGTTCAGGAATACTTTCCAGTACCTTAAGTTGATCTTCAAGATCATTGATCATCAATGATATAATATTCCCTTCATCTAATCCTTCAAGATAAGTCTTGTAATAAGGCGCATATTCATTTTCTGATAAGCTGTTTAGCAGTTGTGACATAATAATAGTTTGATTAAAAGTATTAATATGAAAAGTATTTTAACGTATAATTATCGGTAAAAGTTCACATTTGTCAGGTGAAATTTAATTTTGCCATAACCATTCGTGTAATTTTATTTATTCAATGTATTTACTTACTATAGTTTCGACGTAAGTATTCAACTATGCGAGATATAATAATTTTGTGTTTATTAAGCTTTTCATCCTCTATAACGGCACAAGAATATAAGGTTACGATCGACCTTACAAAGGTAAATGACGACAAGGTTCCGGTAGAGATTACTTTTGAGGGAATGAGTTTTGATACTTTGGAAGAATATCACATGCCCAAAATGGTTCCAGGGATCTATAGTATTTCTGATTTTGGTAGAGTGATAGAAACGCTATACGCTTTTGATGGAAATGGAGAAGAAATGGAAACCATCCGACTTGATATAAACAGATGGACAATTAAAGAAGCTAAAGATTTGACAAAGATCACCTATTGGGTGGATGATACGTTTGATGGAAAAGAATTCAAAAACATTTTTGAGCCTGGAGGAACAAATATCGAAGAAGACAATTTTCTGATTAATAATTTTGGATTTGTTGGCTACTTAAAAGGTAGAGGTAAGAATAATTATTCGATGAGAGTTATTCATCCAGAAGAATTTTATGGCGCTAGTCCGATGGAAAGAAAGGTTATTTCACCAAATGAAGAGGTCTTTAGTGCCGATAATTATTTCCAACTTACAGATTCACCCATTATGTATTGCTTACCCGATACAGCTTCTGTAAAAATTGGAGAAACAACTGTGATGGTAAGTGTTTATAGTCCCTCTGGAAAATCAAATGCTGAATTCATGATGAGCAAAATTGAACCCACACTCGTGGCAGCAGGTGAGTATCTTGGCGGAAAGCTACCCGTAACGAGCTATGTAGTGATGATCTACTTGCACGAGAATCATACTAATTCGGGAGCGATGGGAGCTTTAGAGCATTCGTATTCAACGGTTTTTTCCTATCCTGATGTCGACTCACGTTATTTAGCCCAATCAATAGTTGACGTTACTTCTCATGAGTTTTTTCATATCGTAACGCCGCTTACCATTCATTCTGAAGAAATAGGAAATTATAACTTTATTGAAGCGCAAATGTCGAAGCATTTATGGTTGTATGAAGGGGTAACTGAATATTCTTCCATGCGGGTGCAAGTCATGTATGATCTTATTGATACCGATGATTTTTTTGATTTGATATTAACGAAGATGAATGGGGCTTCGGGCTACAATGATACTCTTCCTTTCACAGTGATGAGTAAAGGTGCTTTAGATGTCTATGAGCGAGAATATCCAAACGTTTATGAAAAAGGGGCACTTATTGGGATGTGTTTAGATCTCTTACTTCTAAATTCATCGAAAGGGGATTACGATATTCGTCAATTGCTGGATGACCTGGCCGATGAGTATGGAGTAGAGAGGTCATTTAAGGACGAAGAGTTGTTTGATATTATAGCTGGTTTGTCATATCCTGAAACACGAGAATTTTTTAGAAGATACGTGGAAGGGCCTGAATCGCTTCCTATTAATGATTTTCTGGCCTATGCTGGAGCATCGTTTTTGAAAGGAGAAGTCATTAAAATAAATACTTTAGGTGACATTTCCATGGGGTTTAATTCTGAAAGGCAAGCTTTGATGGTTACGGATGCTAGCGGGATGAATAAGTTTGGAAATGATATGGGTTTTAAAGCCGGTGATATTATTTACAGCTTAAATGATGAGGTAATAACAATGGATAATTACCGAGAAGTATTTACTGGGTTTTTTGAAATGGAAGTGAATTCTAAGGTCTATTTAGAGGTTTATAGAACAAATAAAAAGGGAAATGAAAAGATGAAGAAATTAAAGGGAAGGGTTCAGCAGATTGATGAGAAAGTTGGAGAAAGGATAAAATGGAATGAGGATGCAAGTGAGAACCAATTGAAAGTAAGGGAAGCCTGGATAGGGAAAGTTGAGTAATGAGTATTTTTTTCTATTCTTAATGTACTTTTACCAAAGATGACAAAGTTGAAGCACGTTGATTTTAAATTAAAAGCGAGGTATTACACCTATGGTGAGCTGAATGAAGATACACGCTATTTGTTTATTGCATTTCATGGTTATGGTCAAATGGCCAGCTACTTTATTCGAAATTTTGAAGGGCTAGGCAAGGAATATTTCATTGTAGTGCCTGAAGGCTTACATCATTTTTATTTAGAAGGAATGACGGGGAGGGTTGGTGCTTCATGGATGACAAAAGAAGATAGGCAGACGGATATAGAGAATCAATCAGCTTATTTAAATGAAATAGTAGCTCAGTTTGATGAGTTGAAAAAATCAAATGTCAAGTTGATCGTATTTGGGTTTTCTCAAGGAGTAGCGACAGCGTTGAGGTGGATAGTCAGAAATGAAATAAAAGTGAATTCCTTTTTAAACTGGGCAGGGTCTTTACCTAATGATCTTGAAGCAAATGCTGTTGAAAGTATAATGAAAGGGGTAAACATAAAATTAATTCTAGGAGAAGATGATCCCTATATTAATGAAAAGGTAAAAAGTGAAATGAAATCCTTGATTCATACTTATAAGCTCAATATTGAAAATATAACATATCAAGGTGATCATCGTATTTATCCGAAAATTTTAAATAAAATTGTAAACCAATAAACAAGCTAAACCTGATTACGTCTAGAATGAATAAGCGACCACGGATCTTATTTCTTTACACAGAGATTGCAAATTATTTCCTTGCATGTGTTAAGGAATTGAATAAAACAGCTGATATAGCTATTGTAAGATGGGCAGTTAACAAAGAGGCACCTTTCTCATTTGAATTCCATCCGGAATGGCAGGTTTTTGAAAGAAATCAATTTGTTAGTAAGGAATTAATATCATTTAGCGAGGAGTTTAAACCCGATATTATTGTTTGCTCAGGATGGATCGACGAAGGATATAACGCCGTTGCAAAACATTGGAAGGATAAGATTCCCACAGTTATAAGTGTTGATAATCATTATACTGGTTCTATCCGACAACAGGTCGGCCGATTAATAAGCAAATTTAAATTACATAATCGCTTTTCGCATGTGTGGGTACCCGGAGATCCTCAGGAAATTTTTGCCCGAAAACTGGGCTTTAATGAAGATCAGATCTTAAGAGGATTTTATAGTGCAGATGTTGATCATTTTAAAGCTATTTATTCCTCCACGCATCCTCAAAAAAAGAAGAAATTTCCCCGTCGATTTCTCTATGTGGGAAGGTACGTTGATTTTAAGGGAGTGAATGAATTATGGACAGCCTTTATTAATGCAAATGAAAAGCTGACCAAGGAAAAGAGATGGGAGTTGTGGTGTGTTGGAACAGGAGACCTATGGGAGGAGAAAATAGAATATGAAAAGATCAAGCATTTTGGCTTTGTTCAACCAAAGGAATTAGAAGCTATTTTAAAGAATACAGGCGTTTTTGTTTTGCCTAGTAGAAAAGAACCTTGGGGAGTGGTAGTGCATGAAATGGCTTGTGCCGGAATGCCATTGTTATGCTCAGATAAAGTGGGCGCTGCTTCTGCATTTTTGTCTGATGGAAAAAATGGGTTTTATTTTAAATCAGGAGATAAAGATTCCTTAGAGCAAGCGATGTTAAAAATCATGCAGATCTCGGATAAAGACCTTACTCACATGGGTGAAGAAAGTCATTCAAAAGGAATTAAGCAAAATCCAAAAGAATGGTCAGAAACAATTTTGAGTTTGCTATAGTGATAAGTGATCAAATAGGTAAAAATTGA
Organism: Flavobacteriales bacterium; assembly: GCA_030591505.1. Classification (GTDB taxonomy): domain Bacteria; phylum Bacteroidota; class Bacteroidia; order Flavobacteriales_D; family JAHECK01; genus JAHECK01. The sequence continues at coordinate 8,527 of JAUVAY010000086.1, forward strand.
GTGCAATTATATATTTTTGCCTTTCTAAATGAAATATAAGAAGACCATAATAACCGCAAGTATTTTTCTCATTACACTACCCTTATTTGCTAGTGGTAATTTGGAAAAGGCATTTGATGCCCTCAATATTTATGATTTTTTTAGAGCAAAAGAGCTGTTTGAAAAGTCGTTAAAACGACATGAAACAGGAGCCTCATATGGCCTTAGCAAGATCTATTATAATAATGTAAATCCATTTCATAATATGGATTCAGCACGTGTATATGGACTGAGAAGTGAATTGACCTGGGAAGGAAATAAGGAAAAAGAAAAGGAAGCCTTAGGAGAGCTATCGATTAATTTAGATTCCATTCAAAACCATTTAGAAAGTATAGCAAATAGAGCATTTCACTACGCTATTGAAGAGAATACAGTTGATAGCTATGACTTTTTTATCGTTGAATATGCTTATTCACCATTGATTAGTGAAGCCATCGAAAAAAAGCATATCCTGATATATAATGAGGCAAAAAGTATAAATACAGCCTCAGCATACAAAGAATTTATTGATCTATATCCAAATGCTAAACAGATAGAGGAAGCGAATGAACAGTATCAGTTACGTGTTTTTGAAGAAAGTACATCGCTTAGTAATATCATAGATATCGAGCAGTTTATAGTTAGTTTTCCGAATAGTCCCTATTTAAAACAAGCACAGGATAAACTTTATAGTTTGTCCACTCGCCAAGATAGACTGATAGATTATAAAAACTTTATTGATGCTTACCCACTTAATCCAAATGTTGACCTGAGCTGGGAGATTATTTACAGAAGAGAAACAAAACAGTTATCACCCGCCGTTTTGGTCAATTTTTTACTTGAATACCCTGACTATCCATATTCGAACAATATTAAGGAAGAACTAAATAGCTTATTAATGATATTGATCCCTACTAAAATGAATAATAAATGGGGGTTTATTGATGTTAATGGGAATTGGGTGATCAGACCTAATTTTGAGTCGTGTGAACCCTACAAGGAAGGTATGTCTTTGGTTTCAAATGGCGACCTATTTGGGTTTATTGATACGAAAGGAGAACTAATAATTGATCCTAATTATGAAGATGCAGATGCTTTCAAAAACGGATTGACGATTGTTTTCAATGGGGATAAATACGGTGTTATTAATCGCTTTGGCGATATAAATATTCCTTTTGAATACGATGATATTGGAGAGTTTGTTAACGGAGTTGCTTATGCATCTAAAAACGATAAATATGGTTATATAAATGAGGATGGCTTTGTTGTCATTCCTTTTATTTATGAAAAAGCATTTTCGTTTGAAGGAAGAAATGCCTTAGTAAAGCGAAATGGGAAATTCGGAATAATAGATCAGGAAAATAATTGGATCATTCCATTTAATTATGATTGGATCGAGCCTCATTTCCAAGACTCGTTGATAAAAGTGAGGGTGAATGAAAAAATGGGCTTAATAAATAATAGAGGGGATACAATTTTAGCTTTTGATTACGATCAAATAGGAAGAATCGATCAAAAGCTCATATTAGTTGTTAATAATAATAAAGTAGCTTATGTGAATCCTAATGGAGAATTGGTCATTCCATTGATATACGAATCCGATCCCTTTATTATGGATTGGGGCGAATTTGAAGATGGGAATGCCCGAATTCGAATAAAAAATAAAATGGGGATGATAGATAGCACTGGAAAAAGAATTGTTCCCGCAATCTTTGATATGATCGGCGATTATGAAGGAGGATTCTTTCCTATAAAAAAACGAGGTAAATGGGGCTACTCTGATAAGGATATAAAACTGAAGATCCAGTACAAATATGATGATGCATTTCCTTTTTATGGTGGCCTTGCTAAAGTTAGAAAAAAGGATAATTGGGGTTTTATTGATCCTTCAGGCAAGGAAGTAATAGCAATAGAGTATTCTAGGATCACACCCAATGAAGGGATGTATATAGTTGAAAAAGATACGGCTTATGGAATGATGGATTTTGCTGGAAATGTTGTTCTCGATACGGTTTTTGATAAGATAGAATACAATGATCTTGGTTTTTATCGTCTTGAACTAAATGGTAAATATGCTTACTTAGATATTGATCGACGAAAGGTATTTTGGAAAGAAGAAGGCTTTTCTATTCCCTAAATGAAGCAATACAATCTATTGCACACACGTATTCATTTTTCTATTTTACACAAAAATTAATTCTATGATAAAAAGAACTGCTTTACTATTATTACTCATTATCAATGCAGGGCTTTCATTTGGTCAATATTGGCAGCAAAAGGTTTCTTATTCAATGGAAATTGAGTTTGATGATCAAGATCACCGCTATACAGGAAAACAAGTATTAAAATATTATAATAACTCTCCTGATACACTTTTTAAAGTTTACTATCATTTATTCAATAATGCATTTCAACCAGGAAGTATGATGGATCTGCATAACCGCTCGCTTGAAGATCCGAATCAACAGATGTTGAATATTGAAGAAATGGGACCTGATGAAATTGGCTATTTGAAAGTGGGGTCACTTCAGCAAAATGGTCAGGATTTAGTTTATAAAGAACAGGGAAGCATATTGAAGGTACAACTTGCGAAGCCTCTTTTACCTGGTAAGAAAACTACTTTTATTATGGAGTTTGAAGGGCAGGTTCCTTTGCAGACAAGAAGGTCGGGTCGTGATAGCAAAGAAGGAATAGCCTATTCAATGTCGCAATGGTACCCTAAATTATGCGAGTATGATCGAAGTGGTTGGCATGCTGACCCCTATATTGGGAGAGAGTTTTATGGAGTTTGGGGAGATTTTGAAGTGAAGATCAATATTGATGCTGACTTTATTCTTGGTGGAACTGGTAAAGTGATGAACCCTAAAAGTGTAAAGCATGGTTATGGAGGATATGAAGGGAAAGCAGAAACAGAAAGAGTAAACTGGCACTTTAAAGCAAACAATGTGCACGATTTTATGTGGGCGGCTGATAAAAATTATTTGCATAAAAGGGTTCAGGTTGGGGAAGATCTTGAAGTTCATTTATTGTATTTGAATGACAGTATTTATAACCCCAATTGGGAAGCGTTAGCATCGAATATTCCTAGACTGTTTAATTTTGTAAATAAGCGATATGGAAAGTATGATTTTGATAGCTATTCTATTATGCAAGGAGGTGATAGGGGAATGGAATATCCAATGGCAACCTTGGTAACAGGTAATCGATCGGAAGCTAGTTTATTAGGCGTAGTTGTACATGAATTGCTCCATGCATGGTATTATATGGCCTTGGCCACCAACGAAAATGCCTACCCATGGATGGATGAGGGTTTTACATCCTATACTGATGATGTTGTAATGAATTATATGCTACGAAACGATAGTAATAGCGTACCCGATTATAAACATGCGAAAAAGAGGGCCTTGCAATTGTTGAAAGATGATCGAGATGAGATGATGAGTACACCTTCTAATCTCTACGCTTCTAATTTAGCCTATGGAATCAATGCGTATAACAAAGGAGCGATGTACTTGCATCAATTGGCTTATATAATCGGACAAGAGAATGTGGATAAGTCCCTACGTCGTTATTATAACGAGTGGAAATATAAGCACCCTGAACCCAATGATTTTATTTTAGTAGCCGAGAAAGTAAGTGGAATGGAGTTGCATTGGTATAATGACTATTTTCTTTACAGTGATAAAAAGATCGATTATGCTATCGGGTCGATTTATGGAAATAGAACAGAAACGACTGTTATTCTAGAAAATTTGGGTGATTTTATTATGCCTGTTGATGTGGAGGTCGAATTGGTAAATGGAGAGTTTTATTTATACAACATACCTCTGCACCTTATGAGAGCTAATAAAAATAATCCTGGACATAGTAATTTCTCCGTTTTAACATCATGGAATTGGGTCGAAAAAGAATATGCATTAAAACTACCTTTTAGTGTGAATGAAATAGTATCTATTGAAATAGATCCAACGTTCAATACCCTCGATATTGACCGTGATAATAATTTATACCTACTGAATATCCCTGAAGATACCGAGATCTTTATTGATAAGTAGGCTAGGAGAGTGATTAGCTTCTATATTTTACATTCCAACACACCCATCTCTTCGTTGCGGCTCGAAAAACTATTTTGCAACAGTGTACAGTAATCTTCGCCGCTTCATTCATGATACACCTCATGAACCTGGGATTTCATCCTGGGCAATACTAATTGGACTCCTTCGGACTCCCGATTCAAAGTTAACAATACTTGATTTCGTTTTTCTTAGAGAACTTTGTGTAATTTCTTTGAGCCATTGTGGTTAAATAATAAAGCGGTCAACCATAATCAGGGATATACAAAATTTGCTTTCCGTTTGTTTTTTCCTTGAGAAC
>JAUVAY010000109.1 GCA_030591505.1 Flavobacteriales bacterium
ACTTTCTCCTCCTTTTAATATTGACACCGCATTTCTATTTTTTCTAATAATATTCGGGTACTTCCCAAAATAATAATCAAAATAACGCGAAGTATTATTCGACCCCGTAGCGATCACAGCATCCATACCTTCCAGCTTAGCCAATACAACTATCCTTTCCTCATAGTCTTTATTGATCATAATTATCAACTTAAAGATAACAGGCCATAACTGATCATCTGATGATGATAATTTACAATAGGCTCGATTACCAGATAATAATACAGAAAGAAAATCATGAAAACCTACCAATGGAATATTCCCAGCCATTACAATACCTACATTTAAAGGCGTATTCGACTCTACATTTAAGCTTGGATAATTGGCTACCCACTTCTCGATGGCATCTTTTCGTAACATATAAGCAATGCCTCTAAGCGCTTTTCTGATGTTATCGGGCGTAAACCATGCATTGTAATGAAAAGTGCTCTCAATTTTATCTACAAGTTCATTTTGTAGTTCTTTATTAGGCTTTATTGGTGATGAATCGTCAATATTATTGTCGAGTACCGCGTTTAAAACCTCTCCCAGTTTAGTAAAATCACTTATTCTTTGCTTTAGGTTCATAAAACTGACTTAAATTCTTTTTAATGTTAAAATGTTCTGACTATTTTTACAGTGCAAATTTAAAACTCTAAATTAAAAAGCTATGGCAATTATTATTACTGAAGATTGTATAAACTGTGGAGCCTGCGAACCAGAGTGTCCTAACAATGCAATTTATGAAGGAGGTATGGAATGGCGTATGTCTGATGGAACAGCTCTAACTGGAGATGTAACTACAACATCAGGAGCAACCATGAATGCTGACGACGAAATAGACGCAATCGATATGGACCTTTATTATATTGTTCCTGACAAATGTACAGAGTGTCATGGTTTTCATGATGAGCCTCAATGTGCCGCAGTTTGTCCAGTAGATTGTTGTGTAGATGATGAAGACAGAAGGGAATCAGATGATGAGCTGATGACAAAGAAAGCTTTCTTACACGCTGAATAATATTTAATTCAACATAAAAAAAGTCGCTTAGTGCGACTTTTTTTATTTCTGATCAATTCTCTTTCTTATAATACTTTTTAAAACACTCCATCAGATCATCCGGAATCATCGTTGGTTTGCCCGTCTTGATATCAACAAATACAAGTGTTGTTTCCGCTTCATTTAATAAAACATCCTTCGAGTTATAAGTCTCATAAGTAAAGTGAATCCGTACTGAAGGCAATTTATGTACTCTTATTCTTATCCACAATTCATCATCATAAAAAGCGGGTTTATAGTACTTTATCTTAAATTCTAATACCGGCATCATTACCCCGTCGTCTTCCAAGTCTTTATAATTCACTCCCATCCAACGTAGCATTTCTACACGTGCTACTTCAAAATAACTTGCGTAGTTACCATAGTACACATAGCCCATTTTATCTGTTTCACTATATCGAACACGTACTTTTATATCTTTTTCGATCATAATCTGATTTGAATTAGGATTATACTTTTATTTTTGGACGTAAATTTAATAAGCTATTTCATTTTTAAAGGATTTTAGTTTCATGAGTAATAAATCTAAATTATCAACCATCCTATTCTTAGGATCACTGTTTCTCTTTTTAAGCTTCAATGCATGTACTTCTTCTGAAAGTATAAGGTCTGTGAAAAAGAAAAATATTGAGATCAACAAAGATATTCAGGGAGATACTTCTGTAAGCACTATTATTTCACCATATAAAGATGATTTGGATAAAAAGATGAATGAAGTGTTGAATACTTCTGATGTTGACCTCACAATCGGATCTCCGGAGAGCAATCTTGGTAACTTAATGACAGACCTTTGTTATGAAGTAGCTAGCGCTATGTATTTCCCTACAGATAGCAATAAGATCGATTTTTGTCTTTTTACTGTCGGAGGCTTTCGTGCTTCTATCAGTAAGGGACCAATTAAATTAGGAAAAGTATTTGAGGTAATGCCCTTCGAAAATGAATTGGTAATTATCACTCTATCCTATGACAAGGTGATTGAGTTATTCGATTATATAGCGATTAATGGTGGTGAGCCATTAAGTCATGCACAAATGAAGATCAAGGACAATAAAGCCATTGCAATAAAAGTTAACGGAATGGACCTTGACCCTAAACGGAATTACAAAGTAGTCACCTCAGATTACCTCGCTAGAGGAGGTGACAACATGGTCTTTTTTAGTGACCCGATAAACTATGAACTGGCTGGAATAAAGCTTCGTGAAGCCATCATTCTTTATTTTAAACAGGAAGCCGAGGCAGGAAGAAGTATTTCATCATCAATTGAGGGGAGGGTTAGCTATGAGTAAAAGAAGAGACTTTATTAAATCGGCTTTGACTTTAAGTGCAGCTATGTTTACATCGCCATTGTGGGCGAAAAGTAGTGACTGGGTAAAAATAAGTGTGGTGCATACTAATGATATGCATAGTAGAATTGAGCCCTTTCCAACAAACGATCCTAAGTACCCGGGACTTGGAGGATTTGCACGTTTATCTGCAAAGATCAGAAATATAAGAAATGAAGAAGAAAATGTATTGCTCTTAGATGCCGGAGATATCTTCCAGGGTACTCCTTATTTTAATATGTATGGAGGTGAACTCGAGTTCAAACTCATGAGTAAAATGGGATACTTTGCCTCTACTTTAGGTAATCATGATTTCGATAATGGAGTTGATGGCTTGGTAAAACAACTGAAACATGCTGACTTTCAATTTATAAACTGCAACTACGATTTAAGTGATAGCATTTTAAAAGACCATGTAGTTCCTTACAAAATAAAAGAAATACAAGGTATTAAAATCGGAATCCTGGGTGTTGGTGTTGAACTTAAAGGGCTTGTAGACAAAAAGAATTATGGAAATATCATTTATGAAGATCCTATAATTAATGCTAACAAAGTTGCGAAAGAACTAAAGGAAAAAGAAAGATGCGACCTGATAATCTGTCTTTCCCATTTAGGCTATTCGTATAGTGATGGAAAAGTCTCGGATCAGGACCTCGCTAGAGAAAATGAAAACATTGATCTAATTATTGGTGGACATACGCACACTTTTCTCAAAAAACCCAAGAAAGTAAAAAGCAAAAGCAATAAAATGTGTATAATTAATCAAGTTGGGTGGGCTGGAATAAATCTCGGAAAAATTGATTTTTCCATTCATAAAATAAGTGGCGAAAAAGAAATTAGCTCAAGAAACCTGATTGTCAAAACGTTAGTTTAAGATCGCTTAATCTTTCCTTTATTCCATCTCGACTGGCCTTATAGTTACGACAAAAAAAGAGAATATTCAATAGCTAAAACACTTTTTTTTAAACTTTCTTTTTTGAATATTTGTTCTGTTAAAGTCACCTACCCTTCGAAAGAAGAAAGACCTATTACGAAAACGAGTTATTTAACCTTATTACCCTTTAAACCAATGAAAGAAAAATACGAAATCGTATGGGATAATTGCCTCGCAATAATAAAAGATAATATCCCTACAAAAGCTTTTAATACCTGGTTTAAACCTATTAAACCAATAAAATTAAAAGATAATGTTCTTACGATCCAAGTTCCCTCTCAATTTTTTTACGAGTGGCTTGAAGAAAGATTTATTGGAATATTAAAAAGAACGATTAAAAGAGAATTAGGAGTCAATGGTAAATTGGAATATTCCATTATTATGGATTCTTCGAATAAGAATAAACTTGGGACAATAATTACACCAACACAACAACCTGAACATATAAGAAACTACCCAGTTAATGTAGGAAATCGGATGAGAGAGAAAATACACAACCCCTTTGTTATACCAGGAATTGAAAAAGTAAAAATTGAATCAAATCTTAATAAATCATACACCTTTGAAAATTTCATTGAAGGGGATTGCAATAGACTTGCTCGTTCAGCGGGTTGGGCTGTTGCGGAGAATCCGGGAGGAACCTCTTTTAATCCACTGATGATCTACGGGAAGGTTGGTTTAGGAAAAACACATTTAGCCCATGCTATTGGACTTGAGTTAAAAAAGCGTTTTCCGGAGAAGATCGTTGTATACGTTTCTTCAGAAAAATTTACTCATCAATTTGTTGATGCAGTTAGAAATAACACGATCAATGATTTCAGTCATTTCTATCAAATGGTAGATGTGCTCATCATTGATGATGTTCAATTCTTATCAGGTAAAGAGCGTACACAAGATGTATTCTTCCATATCTTCAATCATTTACACCAGAGTAAAAAACAAATTATACTAACGGCCGATAAGCCACCAGTAGAAATGCAGGGAATTGAGCAACGTTTATTGTCTCGTTTCAAATGGGGGTTATCTGCTGATATTCAAGCTCCTGATCTTGATACAAGAATAAAAATACTTCATCGTAAAATGTATAACGATGGCATTGAGCTTCCTCCAGAGGTAGTTGAATATTTGGCTTATTCTATTTCTGTAAACATCAGAGAACTGGAAGGAGCATTGATTTCATTGTTAGCTCAAGCATCATTGAATAATAAGCAAATTACACTTGATCTTGCAAAAAGTATGATCGATAAATTTGTAAAAAACACAGCTCGAGAAGTTTCTATCGATTATATTCAAAAAGTAGTTTGCGATTATTTCGATCTTCCAATCGAATTACTAAAATCAAAGACAAGAAAAAGAGAAGTTGTACAAGCGCGTCAGATCGCTATGTTCTTCTCTAAGAAACTGACTAAATCATCCTTAGCCAAAATTGGACTTCATTGTGGAGGGAAAGACCATGCCACTGTATTGCATGCTTGTAGAACGGTCAACAATTTAAGTGAAACGGATAAAGGATTTAGAAAGTACTTGCAAGATCTGGAAAAGAAGTTTGTGATATAATTTTTTCATTTACATTCTTAAGGCTAGTCAATTATGAAGATACTAATGGTTTGCCTCGGTAACATTTGTCGTTCTCCCATGGCCGAAGGTATTCTGCGCACTAAAGCAGAGCAAAAAGGACTGGCTGTTGAGGTCGATTCATGTGGAACGGCCGATTACCATGTTGGTGAGAATCCAGACCCGCGGTCTGTAGAAAAATCAAAAGAGCATAACATCGACATCTCCTCCTTATGCGGTAGACAGTTTAGCGTAGAGGACTTTGACTATTTTGATATTATCCTGACAATGGATTCTCAGAACTATCGGGATATACAAAAATTAGCAAGGGATGAAAAGGACCTTCAAAAGGTTAAATTGATCCTTGATTACCTTTACCCTGGAGAGGATAAAGGTGTTCCCGATCCCTATTATGGTGAAGATGACGGTTTTGAAAAAGTATTTCAACTCTTAGACCAGGCTAGTGAAGCATTTATACGAACCCATTTCAATGGCTAAGAAAGGACAACTATACCTTATTCCCTCTACATTGGGAAGCGATCAGGCTCTACCCTTTTTAGCACCAACCGTAATCGAAACGGTACTTACACTCAATTATTTTATTGTCGAGAACCTTCGCAGTGCACGACGCTTTTTACGTAAATGTGGTTTTGATAAAAACTTCGACGATATTACTTTTTACGAGTTAAATATGCGCACCAATCCTTCCGAGTGGATCTCTATGATACAGCCACTGATCAAGGGAAAGGATATGGGAATCATTTCAGAAGCGGGAGTTCCTGCAGTGGCTGATCCGGGAAGTGAGATCGTTGCATTAGCTCATAAAAAACAAATTCGTGTTAGACCATTAATCGGTCCCTCAAGCATTTTACTCGCATTAATGGGATCGGGATTGAATGGTCAGGGGTTTACATTTAATGGCTATTTACCTCGAAAGGGAAATGAGAGAGCAAGAGCACTTAAGAAATTAGAGGGCTTATCAAAGAAAACTGGCTATACACAGATCTTTATGGACACACCGTATAGAAACATTGCCATGTTGGAGGATATTGTTGAGCACCTCTCCCCTTACACTCAATTATGCATCGCGGTAAACCTTACTCTACCCGACGAGAAGATCATAACTCAGGAGATAGCTCAATGGCGCAAAAGCAATATAAGTCTGCATAAGAAACCAGCGATGTTTTTGTTGTTGGCGTAATCAAGGATACAAGGAAAATATTTGAGGAAAACGAAATCAGATTAATTGGTAAATTTGAAAAAAACAAAATTATGATAATTGGAACAATCACACTACTAACATTACTTTTTGGGTCTGGGGCCTTTGAATTATTTTTTTTACCTGATTTTGAGAATGCGGTAAAAGTGGGTGTAGTTGAAAAAGACAGGCAAAAAGAAATATTAGCCGATTTAAAAGAATCAAATAAGATTTTTAAAGATTTTAATAAAGAAAGACAGTCTGATAATAAGCGATTTGAGGAATTGAATTTATCTCGCCTCAGCAAAGAAGCAGATTTCACAGCGTTCTTTGCAGAAATTCAAGAGAAAAGAATTTCAATGCAAAACGATATCATAGATTCAAGGATCGCTATTCTCAATAAAATAGAAGCCTCTGAATGGGATTCAATCGTTGCATTTTCTAATACCAGTGTTGCTAATAGTCTAAAAAAGGCTCAAAAGAAATCCGATAAAAAAAGCAGTAAAGAACCTGATGAAAAATTTAAAAATACGCTAAAAACCATTTCTCAATTAGTAGTGGAAGAAGAAAGTAAAAAAAACATATCAGAAGAGATTATTCGTTTAAAAAATAGCTTTGATAAGCTTTCTAACAATCTTGAAACAACGTATGAAAATAAAAAATCTGTTATCGCAATAAAAGGTGCCTCAAAGACCGACCTCCTAAATATAACTGAGGAATTAAATAATCTCAGAATTCTGGTTTATGAAGAATTGGTCATTTTCCACATGGTCGTTAAAAAAAATACAAATGAAGAGGATTGGAAAAAAATAATGAAAGCTTTTAATAAAGAGATGACATTAACCAACAGGTAATTGTTTGATGGAGTATTATCTGAGAATTGTTAAGTACAAATAAAATATACGACCGACAACGAACTGTTGTGTAGCCGGTATTAAAATAGACCATTAATACGGATCCATATAAGTTAGTTATTGAAGATTAAAACATTTTTTTTTATTAAAGCTATATAATGAATTTCGCAGAAATTAAAATATACTAATAATTATATTTTAGGTCATAATAATCGAAAAGAAAATGAAAAAATACAAAAGATCAATTCCTCAAGTATTAAGCGTTTTAATATTGGGATGTGTTTTGATAAGTTGTCAGAATACAGAATCAAAAAATGAAACTATCGAAACTCAAGAGACGGTAGCTGTTTCTAATTTTACACCTGAAAATTATCGATTTCCAAGAGAAGTAGGAACAACTAAAGGTGGTTACCCGGTTACTCTTAGTGGAAAACCAATTACAAAAAATCCTTTAGTTATTAAAACAGATGAATCTAAAGTAAAGGACTATCCAGAACATTTCATTCCTGGAAATGAGTTTTTGGCTGATAATGAAATGAGAATAACAATTATGGGATCGGGAACACCTGCTCCTATTAGAGCAGCTCAAGCAACTTCATGTGTTCTTGTTCAACTTGGTAATGGCGATGCATTTATTTTTGATATTGGTTCTGGAACAGTTGGAAATCTATTCAGTATGGGAGTTCATCCATCCGAGTTGGATAAAGTATTCCTTACTCATTTTCACTTAGATCACATTGGTGGTATATTTCCACTGTTCGATGCAATGGGATGGGCACGGAACACACCTTTAAGAGTATGGGGGCCTTCTGGTCACACACCAGAACTTGGTACAGCCGCATTTATTGATAACATCTATGGAGCTTCAGAATGGCATCGACAAAGTAAACAAGATTTATTACCTGTTGAAGGTGCTACGTTCGATACTAAAGAAATTGATATTAGTTTATTTTCCTTGGATAATCCTCAACAACTTGTATATGATAATGATGGAGTTAAAATATTTGCTTTTCCTGTAATCCATACTATTGATGGAGCTCTTGGTTATAGACTCGAATGGAAAGGACTTTCAATGTCCTATGTTTCAGATAGTGAAGTAAGCACATTTGAAGCTGAACAATGTACAGGAGTGGATGTGCTAATTCATGAAGTAATGCCTTCTGCTGAAGAGTTTGCCAAAGGGAACAATATGTCAATTGAAGCTGCTCGAAGTGTAATAGGCCAACATACGACCCCTTCAAAACTTGGCTATTTCTTAGGTCTAACAAAACCTAGTTTAGGTGTTGGAACACACTTTAAACTAGGGGATGATACGAATGATGCGCTTTTCTTAGGTTTAAGACAAGCTTATGACGGTCCATTTTTGTTAGGGCAAGACTTGTCTACTATAAATATCACTCCGGATTATATTGTGATGCGACAAACTAAAATCAATTTGCTTGCGGATCCTCCTCCTCCAAAATCTCAAGAAGGACTTAAATTAACGATAAAAGAGCATAGTGATGCTGAAATTCCAGAATGGCTCACAAAAACGGTGATACATTTGGAAGAATAAATCATATTCAAATTATTAGCTCAGCACAACATTAATAGTCGCTGAACACCCCTCTAAGTCCCGAAGGATTATGGGGGCAAAAAGACTAAAGCAATGTAAAATTGCTTTAGTCTTTTTTTGTATGACTTTTATAGATGAAAAATAATTAAATTCGATAAAAAGATAACTATGATCATTTCAACTACTGATAAAATACCCAATAAAGAGATTATTGAAATTTTAGGAATTGCGAGAGGAAGTACCGTAAGAGCAAGAAATATAGGTCGAGATATTTTTGCCGGGCTGAAAAATATTGTTGGTGGTGAAATTGATGAATACACTAAACTATTAGCTCAATCTCGTGAACAAGCGATGCAGAGACTAGTCAATGATGCTGAAAGAATGGGAGCCGATGCCATTGTTAATATGAGACTAACAACATCAATGGTCATGCAGGGAACCTCTGAGATCCTTGCCTATGGAACTGCAGTGAAACTGAGTTAAATGGACCTGGGTGCTCTTTTAATAGTAAGTCTCAATGGGTTATTTTGGATCAGCTGTTTGGTTATTCTGATCTACCTGATCCATCGAAGAATTCAAATCAAAAAAACAGAAGACTTCGAGGATAGAGATAATTAAAAATTATCTTCACCTCTACTATGCCAGACTATAAATCATTTGAAACAGAAAGGTTACTACTAAAACCTACTAGCGAAGAAGATGCTCAATTCATCTTGGAATTGCTTAATACTCCAAAATGGATAGCATTTATTGGTGATAGAAATGTAAAAACGATTGAAGATGCTAAAGACTATATTGAGAAAAGGATCACTGCTCAATTTAACAAAGTTGGCTTTGGAAACTATACGGTAATAAGAAAATCGGATGGCAATAAAGTTGGCTCCTGTGGGCTCTATGATAGAGAAGGCCTTGAAGGAGTTGATATTGGGTTTGCCTTTTTACCTCAATTTGAAAAGAAAGGTTATGCTTATGAAAGCGCTTCTAAAGTGCTTGACATAGCCATCAATGAATTTAGCATTAATGAGATCAACGCTATTACGGTCAAAGAGAATATCGCCTCACAACAGCTGTTGGTCAAAATTGGTTTGACCTTTGATAAAATGATCAACATTCCAAATGATGAAGAAGAGTTGATGTTGTATCGATTAAGAACTAATCATTGAAGTAATTGACTTACAAGCAGGTTAAGTAAGATTTCCCTAAAATATTTTTAATCTTGACTTCTTGCCTTTCCGTTTATTCCTTCAATTCATTTATTCCTCGACCTTCTCTCTAATAAACCTTTATCAATGCAACATCAAAGATAATGACCGCATTAGGAGGAATAGACCCTGAACCCGAGCCATTTGGACCGTAGCCTATCGCTGAAGGAATAAGAAGAATCCCATTACCCCCTTCACGAAATTCAGGAATTCCAATCTGCCATCCAACAATTGCATTTGAAAGTGAAAATTGATCAATCGTTCCTTCATCAAAAACATTCCCATTGGTCAAATAACCTTTATATGTAGTCTTAACCACAGAGCTAGACACACAGGCATCACCTGTTCCTTCCACTTCAACAACATAAAACAAGCCTTCATCTCCTTCAACAGCATCTAAATTATGATCTGCTATATATTGAAGGATGGTATCTCTGTCCGCTTGCGCCTGATCCTCTTCGGATTTATTACATGCCGAAAATCCAACTACCACGCTTAAAAGCAATATTAACTTTTTCATTCTCTATAAATTTTTGACAAAAATAGCAGAAATAAATGATGAGAAAAGTATGA
>JAUVAY010000137.1 GCA_030591505.1 Flavobacteriales bacterium
AGCTGAATGGTTGGGTAGCCCCTGTGATTATTATTAGTATTTATTGAAGGTGGATTTGAACCATTTATCCATGCTTTATGCGCAAATGATCCACTATGCACAATAGAATCTGAAAGCTCATGGAAAGTTGTACCTAAATAGCCTTGGGGTGTTAAATAAAAACCGGAAAAATCATCTACCGTTTCGAATGAAGTTTCAAACTCTTTCTTTTCAGGATTATTTATTTCAGGGCTTGAGGAATCTTTACTGCAAGAAGTTAAAAACATTCCAGCTAGTAATATCAATAAATTCATAGAAAACAATCTAAGCATAGGTTCTTTTAAATAGGTCGTGCGTTTTGCTAAATTATTTTATACGTGTTGGTGAGGCTTATTGTTTATTTCGTTTGATCTCGATCCTTCAGCCAATAATTCATTTGTTTCTTAAATAGTTCATAATCATTACATTCAAAACCATTAAACTCTTCCCAATCCCGTCTTTCATCTTCTGGAGTGTATTTTTTACTGTAGTCTGAGTTTCCATAAATAATATCAATTCGTTCAATGTATTCTTTCGCAAATTCAATATCTACAATCCCTGGCAAACCACGTGTACAAGTAAACTCATAAAAAGGTAGATAGAAAATGATACCGTCAATGAGGTCTTGATATTTAATTCCCTGTTCGTAAGAGTAGTCAAATTCGGCTAAGCCAAATGGAGTGTTTTTAATACTGAAACCAATTGTTGGTTTTCCTGAAATTTCATATGCAGCATCCCACTTTCCATTATCTGTTAAGCCATATGAGTGCTCAGGCATCCATTTTGACCATTCTGGAGGTAACCATTTGTACCAATTAAAAGCAACAATCTTTACCTTCTCACGATACTTATCTTTGATAAACGCCCCAGTTTTTTTTATTGCTTTTCCTTTATAATTAATATCTAAATTAATTGCGTGTGGTCTGCTTTGTATTAAAAGTGCTTTTTTATGACCATTAATTTGTATTTGTTTTTCATAAAGCTGTATAAAATTATTGGCCATAAGGCTATCTCTTGTGTTTAGCCCTTTTAAGCTCCTATTTTTAAATCCTATATATTTTTCATGCGTCATCCCTTTCCAATCGAAAGCACAATCAGTCAATCCTATAGTTACCTTTTTATCTGGCTCAAGGTTTTTGTTGATCTCATAAATTCCTTTGAGATATTTAATCATATTGTACTTATCCCATAGAGGATTAAAGTCAAGCTCACGATAAAGACGGACAAATTCTGCATCAAACTCTTGATTATCTACAAAGCTACCCTTCACTAATTTATTAGCCCATTCGCTTTGATTTACAACTCCAACTTCAGTATAAACGTGCCCTATATTTTCAATGAATCGCTTGTCTTTTATAATTTCAAGAATCAAGTCGTATTGCGTTGTGTCTCTGTGATCCCTTTCTCCCAAGATAATTATGTCATTATCTTCAAAAAGACCTAAAATGTAATCTATTGGTGACTGATGCTCTAATTTTAAAAAGTCAGTATACTCAGCAACAGTTGTTTGTGCATTAAGAGAGTAATTTAATAGAAGGGAAATTACAAGAAGTGATTTTTTCATCGGTTTACATCTATTATACTATGATAACGCATCAAATTCTATTCTCTTGCCTTTGAACCAGTTTTTCATGGCTTTTGGCGATTTCACAAGTTCTTGCATCTCATTCATCGCTTTAAGATGTGCTTGATCTCCCTTTTGAAACATTTCCATACCATGGTTTTTACTCATTTCCGCGATCTCACCAAAAGTATCCGCATGAAATTCTTTGTCACATGCTCCTCCCAATTGCTTACAGGTCATTGTTTTCATAGTCGTTCGTATTTATTCGGTCTAATTTTTTATTCATTACATAAAACCATAATGGTTGAAACAAGGAAAAAACCATCATTCCCGGATAACCTGTTGGCATTTGAGGACTTTTTGACATAGATCTTAACAATTGATATTTTGTGCTTGCTTTATAATGATGATCAGAATGTCTGGAAAGGTTAAACAATAGTAATCTACCTAAAGGGTGATCAGAATTCCAAGAATGATTATGCTGTACACGTTCATATCTACCTGAATCATTTATTTTTCTTAAAAGACCATAATGTTCAATATAATTAACAGTTTCTAACAAGATAATACCAATTGATGCTGCTAAAATAAAAGCGATTACTACTTCGAGATTGAAAAAGAAATAGATAGCGGCTATAACAGCAATATTCGCAATGGAATATTGAAGCATCTTATTATTCAAAGAAAATGGAGCCTTTCCATTTTTTTTCATTCGCTTAAATTCTATTTGCCAGGCTTTTATATAGCTTCCAAAATGAGAGCTTAACCAAAATGTATATAGCAATTGATTTTTTCCAGCTGTCGCAGAATCATTAGGAGTGGCTACTTCAAAATGATGTCCTGAATTATGATAAGGAAGAAAATGAGTGTTTAATGATGTAAGTAAGAGCACTTCACCTATAAATTGTTCTGATCTGTTTGATCTATGGCCTAGTTCATGTCCAATATTGATTCCCAATACCCCGCACATTAAACCCATAGAAACTATTCTTCCAATATACTCAATGGAGCCTATTGGTGTCTCATTTATTATAAAAAAGAAATAGATCAACGACGTTATTTGAATAGGAAGAGCTAAAAACATGATCCAATTATAAAAGGGATTGTCTTTTTCCTTTTCAGCGCTTTCAATATCAAGATTACTAGAATCAGGTTTTATTAATAATTCTACAAGTGGAACAACACCAAAAAAGAGAATGATTGGCATAAAGGTCATGATCCCCTCATTGTTGAAAGCAATAAGCACACTTATTGGTAAGGTGTAAACAAATAGGTATTTAGCTCTTTTCATACTTCAAAAAGGTAGAAGTTAATTATTTTCAGCAATATTGGAATAGATGGTATTTCCTGAACCAGTATTCCTTACCATTAAGTGTATTATTTATATTGTAAGCGTGCTATTATTGGGCTATAAATATTTTGAGTAAATGACTTTCAAATTTAATAATCTTGAATTAAAACTTCTGTCGGGATGTTCAGATTTTCACTCAATTTTCTGATCATATCCAAAGTTAATTTTCGCTTTTTGTTCATTATTTCGCTTACACGGCTTTTAAAACCAACAATATTAGCCAAATCCTTTTGTTTCAATCCCAGTTGTTCCATCCGAAACTTAATCGCTTCAATAGGGTCTGGAAGATCAATTGGAAAATTCTCTTTTTCATATTGGTCTATTAAGATCGAAAGGATTTCCAATTCATCACCTAGTTCACTTCCTTTTTCTGCATCAAAAACCTTTTCGAGTCGATCGAGAGCTTTTTGATAGGCTATTCCATTTTTTATCGGTGCAATTTTCATCTTAAATTTCGTTAGCGTTAATTTTATCATATTCTGAATGAGTACCAATGAACCGAATCCAACATATATTGTATCCAAAGTTGAACTTAACTATTAAACGATAATCATTTCCTTTTATATTGAATACTATTCGATTTTCTTTTAAAATACTAGCACTTGGATATTCTGTTTTTAATTCATTAATATTATTCCATTTAGATTTCTCTGCTTCACGATACCATGATTTAAGTTGCTGCTCACAATCAGTGTGTTTTTTCCAAAAATCACGTAAGGTTTTTTTAGCAATTACTCTCACTTATAAGTGTTTAACGCGAAGATACTAAAATAGTTACCAACATGGTAACTTATGACTGCTTTTTGTTGACTATGATTTTTCTATTCCCTTATTCGCTTTCTAAGGTCCATTCTTCCATGTAATATTCTTGTAATTTCAATATTATTACTATCAATAATTCTATAGAAAATAATGTGGCGATTAACTTTGAATCCAACTAATTTTGGTAAAATGATGTCATAAGACTTTCCTAAATTTGGATTTTTTGCAATTGTCATGCAATTTGAGATTAAATTCTCATAATAATAGTCAGCTTGTTTTTCAGACCATTTATCAAAAGTATAATTCCAAATTTTAGCTAAATCCTGAACAGATTTCTTAGTCAGAATATACTTAGCCATTTGATTTCTTTTGTGATTTTAAGAATGCAAGATGCTTATCGGGATCATAGTCATGTGCTAACCCGCTATCAAACCCCTCCTGAATAGCACTTCTTAATGCTTTAACTTTACTTTCTTCTTCCTCAAGAAGTCTCAAACCAGCACGAATAACTTCACTTACATTTTTAAATCGCCCTTCATTTATTCTACCTTGAACAAACTCCTCAAAATAATTACCTAGTGAAATAGATGTGTTTTTGCTCATTTTCAGTTATTTAACTCAAATATACCAAAAATTGGTATAAATAGAAATATTGTCAATTCATAGCCAATAAGAGTATTAAGCAATTTGGATTGCCCAACTTGTATGAATTCGAATTTATGATGCTTCCTCTTCAAGCGCTTGCTCAAAAACAATCCCTACCTTTTTTAGTATAATTCTGAAGGTTGTTCCTTTTCCAGGTTCGGAGTATTTTACAAATACTTTCCCGTCGTGATAGTCATTGATGATCCGTTTAGCTAGTGATAATCCTAATCCCCACCCTCGTTTTTTAGTGGTAAACCCCGGTGAAAAAACCAATTGTTGCTTAGCAATATTGATTCCCTGTCCGCTATCGCTGACATCGATCATCACCTGGGTTTCGTTTTCGCTAACGGTGATCGTTAATTTACCTTCACCACGCATTGCATCAACCGCATTCTTCACCATATTTTCGATTACCCAGCTAAATAAAGGCTTGTTGATCTTTACTTCTATCATGTCCCGTGATTCAAAGATCAAATTGAAATCAACTCTACTGGAAATTCGGGTTTTCAAATATTGAACCGATTCGTCAAGCACTTCGCCAATAAGAGCATTGCTTAGTTTTGGTTTCGATCCTATCTTCGAAAACCGATCGGTAATGACCTTTAATCTGTCAAGATCCTTATTTAGTTCATCAATAATATTACTGTCAATTCCTTGTGACTCTAATAATTCTACCCACCCCATTAAAGAGGACAAAGGAGTTCCTAATTGATGTGCCGTTTCCTTGCTCATACCAGCCCAAACCTGGTTTTGTTCCGCTCGTCTAAAAGAAGAAAATAAGAAATAGGTAACCATTATAAATGCGGCAATAATGGAGAATTGAATGATCGGATAGTATTTTAACTGAGTAATTACACGCGAATTATCATAAAAGATATAATTCATATTTCCATCGCCAAGATCTACTTCAATGGGCTTATTTTCCGAGAGCATATCATCAATGCGAGCTTTTAATTTTTCAGGCGTGTTAATTTGATTCGAATCTATATTCCCGAAGGTGATAAGCTCCCTTCGGTTTCTACTCGTGTAAATAACAGGTGCTAAAAGATCATTGTTCCGGATATCTTGTTCAAAAGATTCGATGAGAGAACCAAGGTTGTCACGTAGTTCGGTAAAAATTCTGGAATCGTTATAGAATAGCAGTAGTTTCTCCGTATCCTCATTTACATTTGAAGCAATATCCAGGTACATCACAAAGGGTTGGTACTTTGTATATTTCGTACGAACCAAGTCGGTAATGATCTTTTGATGTTCAGGGTTTCGGGCATCGATCTCAAAATCAAGATTGAGGTTACGGGTTGTATGTACGCTCGAATCGGAATATAAAATGATAACCGGGATGGTAGTGTTCTGTTTTATGATCTTCGAAATGAAAGTATAATCTTCATACTCGTTATTCCCAAGCATTCGCTGAATGGCATCGGCAAAGATCTCCATCTTTTTATTCTCTTCCTCTTTTAGGTCTCCATAAAGCCCATGGGCATAGTTCACCAGCTCAGCACGTTGTTTTATGGTATTGGACCAGCGTTCCAATTTTAGCCTTTCAGCCTGTTTGATATCCTTAACGATATAACCGGAATACCAAAAATTAACGCCCACTATTAGCGCGGCAATTATGATCAGAACAACCTTCCACTTTTGTTTTTGAGAATATAAATTCATCTGTTTACCGTTCTAATAATCATCATCGTCATCATCAAGCACATCGCTGTCATCCGTCTGAAAGATAAGGGTTTTTTGCTTTTTCTTAGTCGTGTCACTTTCCGTCGTTACTATTGTTGTATCCGAAAACTCCTCCCACTCCACTTCATACTTTACCGGCGCATCTTTTTCCATTTCTTCTCCTTCATTGCCTAAAAACGAACTAAATTCTTTTTCAATTATTTCAGCAATATTCTTCTTTTCGTCATTCCAGTCTTCCTTTTTCCATTGTTTTTTAGCTTCTTTATCCAAGCTAAAGCTAGGGTTGCTTGTTGTACCTTCCATTTTCAAAAAAATTCTCTTGCCAAGTCCGTCATCTTCGATATTGGTGAATTCATCCCCTTTTTTCTGCTTTAAAATTTCTCGTAAACGAAAATTGATCGCATAGTCAATGTTATTATCAAAATCATGCCGACCAGAAAGGTTAATATCAACAGCATCAGAAAGTATTTGCATCTCCGGAATCGTAATTATTCTGTTTTTTATTTCAATTTGATTTTGAAGCTTATCAAAGTGAATGTTCTTTAATTTATTACTCAATGTTTTAGTGTCTACAATAGTGTTGGCAATAGTATTTGAACGCAAATACGCTCCAATTTGCTCAAAACTCTTCACGTCTTTTAATTGCCCTTTTTCTACTTTAATACTCGCCATAACATCTATTTTTGAAAGGTCGATAGTTAGCTTTTTATCCCATACTCCCTTGAACATTATATCTGCATCCAATAGACCACTTATATTTTTGTCGGTGATCATATTCTGACCCATATTTTCAAACTCATAAAACAGCTCATTTATTACAATAGCCTTTAAACTACTCTGTATATTCAGTTCCAGGTCACCCTTTGTACTGCTTTGCAGAAAGAGGTTTGCCCGAACACTTCCTCCAGCATTATTAAAGCCAAAATCATTGGATATCAATCGGCCATCTTTTATAAAGAATTGACCAAAAACCTCATTTGCCTTAAATCTTTTGTAATTCACCTCACCAATATTTGCATCGATACTCATGGTTAAAAAACGTGGAATCGTAAATGATTCTCCTGTCGTATCACTATCAGAGTTGGTCATTAATTTTTCGAGATCAATGTGATCGATACTCCCTTTAGCTTTGATGATCAACTTGTGATTATCCATAAGTAGAAAAGGCATAAAACTTTTAATACTTCCATTTATATTGAACTCACTTCCTAACCAAATGCCTGTTAATGAAGGGATAACGGCATCATCATCGTCCAATTTGAATTGACCAGACAATTCTCTGAATTCAAGATCGATACGTGGTAAACTAAGCGACACATTCTTGAAATCAATGATCCCACTTGTTATGGCTTTTTCTATTTCTTTCTTCTGAATGTTATTGATATCATAAAAAGAACCTTGAAAGTGAAGGTCAGCGTTAATCGATCCAAAAGCATTCTTGATCTCATCATTTTTGAAAAAGTGAAGCAGCTTTGAAAGCTCAAACTCCCCTTTAATTTCAGCTATAATAGTGGGGTGTTTAACATTTTTCATGGTAAAACTCCCATCAAAATGCCCGCCGGAGAAGTCACCCGAAAAAGAATTTAGTTGAATTGTAGTGTTATCCTTAATATGAATAATACTTCCGCTTGTAAGTAAATTCTCAGCTGCTATCGCAGA
>JAUVAY010000159.1 GCA_030591505.1 Flavobacteriales bacterium
AAAAATTCATCTGCTGACATCAGTCCAACCGCCGGTCAAATGAGTCGACTGGTTGGATTAGCATTAGCTTCGAAGGTCTATAGAAATGACAAAAACCTTCACGACAAAACGAATTTTACAAATAAAGGAAACGAAGTAGCTTTTGGAACCATTGGTGACGCTAGTACTTCAGAAGGAATATTTTGGGAAGCCATGAATGCTGCAGGAGTATTGCAAATCCCTATGGTTATGACCGTCTATGATGATGGATATGGAATTTCTGTTCCTAAAAAATATCAAACTACCAAAGAAAGCATTTCTACATTATTAAGTGGATGGCAACGTGAGGAAGGAACTAACGGATTTGAAATATTCAAAACTAAAGGATGGGATTATCCTGACCTGATCAAAACGTACGAAAAGGCGGTAAAGGTCTCTAGGGAAGAGCATGTTCCTGTGCTTATACATATCGAAGAGGTTACTCAACCTCAAGGTCACTCAACTTCAGGATCACATGAACGCTATAAATCGAAAGAGCGTTTAGAATGGATGAAAGAGTATGAATGTGTAAATCAATTCAAAAAGTGGATACTAGAAAATGGAGAGATCGCTACGGAAGAAGAATTGAATACTATTCAGAAAGAAGCTAAAAAATACGTTAGAACAGAGCAAAAGGCAGCTTGGAGTGATTTTGAGGGCCTTATTAAAAATGAGCTGAAAGAAGCACATTCGTTGATGCTTACGCTATCATCAGAAAGTAAAAATGGATCACAAATTCAAGTTTTAGCAGATGAGCTGTCTAAAAAAATAGACCCGCTAAGAAAAGATGTGATCTCGCTGTTAAAAAAATCGCTTCGCTTCGTTCGAGATGAAGATCTCCCTTCAAAAAAGGCCATTATTACAAAGTTAAATGAATGGAAAAGCATTTATTCAGAATTGTATAGCTCTCATCTTTATTCTCAATCTGAGTTTGCTGCATTAAAGATTAAAGAAGTAGGTCCAGAGTACGCAGATGATGCTGAAATGGTAGATGGAAGAATTGTTCTGAGAGATAACTATAAGAAATTATTAGAAAATTATCCCGAATCATTAGTTTTTGGAGAAGATGTTGGGAAGATCGGAGGTGTTAACCAAAGTTTGGAAGGAGTACAAGCAATATTTGGTGAAGAAAGAGTTAGCGATACTGGAATTAGAGAAGCAACCATCGTTGGACAAGGAATTGGGATGGCCATGCGCGGATTGCGTCCAATAGCCGAAATACAATACCTTGATTATGTTCTTTATGCGCTCCAAATAATGAGCGATGACTTGGCTACAGTGCAGTATAGAACTCGTGGAGGTCAGAAAGCACCTTTAATAATTTCCACTCGTGGGCATCGACTGGAAGGTATCTGGCATTCAGGTTCTCCAATGGCAGGGATTATTAATCTTGTAAGAGGAATGCACGTTTGTGTACCACGAAACATGACTCAATCAGCTGGATTTTATAATACACTGATGGCGTCAGATGAACCCGCACTTATCATTGAACCCTTAAATGGATATAGGTTAAAGGAAAAACTGCCTTCGAATTTAGGAGAATTCAGAACGCCTATTGGAATTCCTGAAATAGTTAAAGAAGGAAATGATATCACGCTGGTTTCATATGGCTCTACATTTAGCTTAGCAGAAATAGCGGCTCAACAATTATTAGAATTAGGCATCGATGTCGAATTAATTGATGTGAGAACATTGTTGCCTTTTGATATTAATGCGATGATCTCTGAATCAATTAAAAAAACCAATCGTGTGATCTTTATTGATGAAGATGTTCCGGGAGGGGCAACTGCTTATATGCTCGATAAGGTTTTAAACGAACAAGGAGCTTATTTCCATTTGGATTCAGAACCTAAAACATTAGCCGCAAAAGCACATCGTCCTGCATATGGTAGCGATGGAGATTATTTTTCCAAGCCTTCTATTGAAGATATTTTTGATGCTGTTTATGCGATGATGAATGAAGCTGATCCTTCTACTTATCCTTCTTTATATTAAATTATTATGGAACATCAGCTTAAAGGAGAGTTTATCGAACTCATCAAACTTCTAAAATTTACTGGAATTGCCAGCACAGGTGGTGAAGCAAAAGTACTTGTTGATCAAGGTGAAGTGAAAGTAAACGGACAGCTTGAGAATCGAAAAAGATACAAAGTGAGAAAAGGCGATAAAATTGAAGCTCGGGGAGAAGTGATAACTGTCATTTGAAATCAGATTAGCAGACCTTAATTTTATTGAATCAATATATCAATAATATGAAAGGTATTATTCCATTTCTTTGTTTTCTATTTCTCGGACTACAAACATTAAAAGCGCAGGAAGAAAAGGATCAATCGAAAAAATCCAGCATTGGGATTAGCTCCACTTTTATTGGAAAAGGAAACATTGTTGCTTATCCTAAAATAGATGGCGCAGCTGGTTATACTGGAGGTAATTATTACACGATTGCGCTAAATTATCTCTATAAGATTAATCGCACTTTTCAATTAGAAACAGGAATAGAATACGGTAAGTACAATTTTGTAATTTTTCCTAATACACCTCCTCCTTCTGATAATACATCGTATCCGATCGATAGTTATCTACTAAGTATTCCCATTACTGTGAGAATTAATTTTGAACGCTTTTTCTTTTTTAATACAGGTTTCAGTTTTGATTTTGATAGTAATGAACGATATAATCCTGCTATGAATCAAGGAGGCATAGGTGTTTTATTGGGTTTAGGATTCAACTATGAGCTTAAATCCGGAATGGCATTTTTTATTAACCCTTACCTTCAACTGCATCACTTAATCGATTTTGAAAAGGGTAACAATGCACAAAAATTAACAAAAGCTGGTATTAGAGTTGGAGTCACCTATAATTTTTAGAAAGGCTTTTTTTTTATATCGTACATAAATTCATTGATAATACACTTCTCAAAAGTGTATATTTATTGCCATAAATCATCTTACTATATGTCCTTAAATTCCATAGAAGAACAATTTCAAGAAGCTCAAAAGGTATTGGCTGAATTTGCAAATAATAAAGAGAACCTGCATCGAATTGAAGAAGCGGGGCAAATCCTCGTTGATTCATTTGCCAAAGGAGGAAAAGTGATGAGTTGTGGAAATGGAGGTTCAATGTGTGATGCCATGCACTTCGCCGAGGAATTAACTGGAAGGTATCGAGACGATAGAAAACCATTTCCTGCTATTTCTATTTCCGACCCATCACATCTTTCTTGTGTTGCTAATGATTATGGCTACGATTTTGTTTTTAGTCGTTATGTTGAAGCACATGGTAAAAAGGAAGATGTTCTGTTGGCGATCAGCACTTCCGGAAATAGTAAAAATGTACTGCTTGGAATTGAAGCTGCACGTAAAGCCGGAATGAAAGTTATTGGTCTAACAGGAAAAGACGGTGGTAAGATGAACGGTTTATGCGATGTAGAAATCCGGGCACCTCGATCCAACTATGCTGATAGAGCACAAGAAATTCATATTAAAGTCATACATAGCTTGATTGATTTTGTGGAGAGGAATAGTTGAATTGTGAGTAGGTTGTATCACAACGCTAGGTACCGTCTGGGTTCGCTTATGCTCTTACGGAGCAAAGTTACAAAGAAGGTGATGTTCTAAAAACTCCGAAGGAGTGATATATTTCTACCTGTGGATGAAATCCACAGGTAGAAATATAGGGTAGAATGATTGTTTGGCGGTGTTTTTTGACCAAAAACAGTGACAAACATATTTCGTCGTTAAATACATTTTTATCTATTAAAGGCTAAAGCCAAAAGGTTTTGGTATTGAAATATATCATTGGGCTGAAGCCCAATGGAAGAGTCGAATGAAATGATTAGTATCTATCGTTGTTGTTTTTTTTACAATGAGTTATAGAGATAGGTGAAAATTTATAGCATTATTTGATTTTGTAGAAAGGAAAGGTTGAATAATTGCTTATATCACAAACCTACCTGCCGCAGGCTGGGTCTCACTGAGAAAAGGGAGTTGCACAAAGAACATTATATCAGCAATTAGTAAGATGAAAGTCGTAGTGATAAATCGTTAAAAGAACCGATTTCCTTACACCTTACTATCCAATACCTTTAGAACTTTCTAATAACAAAATTCATGTTAATCAAAACATTTGGGGCCGCAGTAGCAGGAATCGACGCTACTATTGTTACCGTGGAAGTAAATATTGGTCAAGGCGTCTTTTATTCTTTGGTAGGATTACCAGACAATGCTGTTCGTGAAAGTCAGAAACGAATTGCTGCTGCATTAAAAAACAACGGTTTTAAAATTCCGGGAAAGGGAATCACCATTAATATGGCTCCAGCTGATATTCGAAAGGAAGGATCAGCCTATGACTTGTCGACAGCTATGGGAATCCTTGCGGCTTCTGAACAAATCGAATGTCCTGGAATAGAAGATTACTTAATAATGGGAGAGCTTTCATTGGATGGGAGTTTACAGCCTATTCAGGGAGTGTTACCAATAGCTATTGAAGCGAAGAAAAAGGGATTCAAAGGTTTTATTCTGCCAAAAGATAATGCAAAGGAGGCATCCATTGTTGAAGGCTTAGAAGTATATGGCTTATCAGAATTAAAAGAATTGATTCAATTTTTTCAAAAACCCGGTTCCATTGAAGCTTACACATTTGACATAAAGGCAGAATTTTACGCAAAAATAGACGAATATCCTGTAGATTTTGAAGATGTTAAGGGACAAGAAAATATTAAACGAGCTTTTGAGATCGCTGCTGCAGGTGGACATAACATCATCTTGATCGGTCCTCCGGGAGCAGGAAAAACAATGTTAGCGAAACGATTACCAACTATACTACCTCCTCTAACTATTAATGAAGCACTGGAAACAACCAAGATCCATTCTGTAGCTGGAAAGATGAAAGGTAATTCTTCATTGGTTTCAGTTCGTCCTTTTCGATCGCCTCATCATACAATTTCTGACGTAGCTTTGGTTGGTGGCGGTAGTTTTCCACAACCCGGAGAAATCAGCCTTGCTCATCATGGGGTTTTATTTTTAGATGAACTACCAGAGTTTAAGCGGACTGTTTTAGAAGTCTTAAGACAACCCTTAGAAGACAGGGTTATATCTATTTCTAGAGCTAAATTTTCGGTTGAATATCCAGCTAGTTTTATGCTTGTATCGGCAATGAACCCATGTCCATGCGGCTTCTTTAACCACCCTGATCGTAATTGTATTTGTGCTCCGGGAGTTGTGCAGAACTATTTAAGTAGAATATCGGGACCCTTACTCGACAGAATTGATATTCATATTGAAGTTACGCCAGTATCCTTTGAAGAATTAACAGAAGAACGCAAATCAGAAAGAAGTAAGCTAATTCGTAATAGGGTGATCATGGCGAGAGATATTCAATTAAAACGCTATGAAAACAATGAGGGAATCTTCTCCAATTCTCAAATGGCAAGCAAGAACCTTAAAGAATATGCAAGAATAGATGATGGAGGGAAAGTCTTACTAAAAAATGCGATGGAGAAACTCGGTTTATCTGCTCGTGCCTATGATAGGATAATAAAGGTAGCACGTACCATTGCCGATCTTTCTGAGTCCAACAAAATTGAATTGGAACATTTGTCTGAGGCGATTCAGTATAGAAGTTTGGATAGGGATAATTGGGCAGGGTAGTTTTAATAATTATTAATGGTTGATTACGAATTATGAATGAATAATTACGAATGGGAATAGTCGTTTAATGTATTTTGCATTGCGTTTTTTTAACCACGGAGACACTAAGTAGGCTCAAAGTTCACTGAAATTTGTTGTATTCATTCTTTGCGACCTCCGTGACAAAAGTAGTTGGCCAAGTTAATTTTAAATGAATGATTAATTACGAATGAGAATAGTCGTTTAATGAATTTTGTATTGCGTTTTTTAACCACCAAGACCTTTAGA
>JAUVAY010000167.1 GCA_030591505.1 Flavobacteriales bacterium
AACAAGTTCCTGTTACTAAGCCCACATATCCCGTTCCTACAACAGCTATATTCATTTTATTTCCTTTTTAATTTTTACTCTGAACAAATGCAATTACTTTTTCAGTAATGTATTTGAGTGATTCTTCCGAATGTTCAGTGTGCATCGGTAATGAAATCACATTCGAACATAATTTTTCCGTAACAGGAAAATCTCCCTCTTTATAACGAGGATCGAGGTAAGCTTTTTGAAGATGAAGCGGAACCGGATAGTAGATCATTCCCGGCACTCCATTTTCCTTTAAAAAATCTTGCATCTCAAAATGATCTAGGCCGTCACCTAGTTTCAAGGTATATTGATGAAAGACATGGGTTGAAAAGGGTGATCTGAATGGTGTTTCCAGGCCTTCGATATCTTTAAACGCATTATCGTAATAATCTGCGGCATCCCTTCGTGCATCGCAATAAGAATCCAGGTAGTTAAGCTTCACATCCAATACGGCTGCTTGCAATGTATCTAAACGTGAATTCATACCGATCATATCGTGATAATATCTCTTTTCCATTCCATGGTTTACCACTTTCTTGATCATCGCAGCTAAGGTATCATCATTGGTAAATAAAGCTCCACCATCACCAAAACAACCAAGGTTTTTTGATGGGAAAAAAGAAGTTGTTCCGATATCACCTATCGTTCCAGCTTTGGCTACACTACCATCAGAAAAAGTATAATCCGCTCCAATAGCTTGCGCCGTATCTTCAATAACAAAAAGATCGTGCTTTTTTGCAAGTTTCATGATCGCTTCCATATTGGCTGCTTGTCCAAATAAATGAACTGGTACAATAGCCTTTGTTTTATCTGTAATCGCGTTTTCAATTGCTGCTACATCAATATTAAATGTATCATCATAAACATCAACTAAAACGGGAGTTAGGTTAAGCATGGCAATGGCTTCTGCCGTAGCAACAAATGTGAAATTTGCTGTGATCACTTCGTCACCGGGTTTTAAGCCAGCGGCCATCATTGCGATAGTAAGCGCATCGGTTCCATTAGCACATGGGATCACATGCTTAACCCCTAAGTATTTTTCTAAATTGTTTTGAAATTTACCAACTGCTGGGCCGCCTACGAAATAAGCGGAGTCAACCACTTCTTGCATTGCATTGTCAATCTCTTCTTTGATCTTAGTGTACTGGCCGTTAAGGTCGACCATAGGTAAGTTTTTCATAAGCCTTTTATCTTCTTTAGTTGATAAAAAATTAAAGCGCGAATTTAGAGTAAAAAGTTGAGATTTTATTAAGGATTAACAGGGTTTTGCTTATTTAAGCGATAGGAAGTTCAACTACAAAAACCGTCCCTTTATTTTCTGCATTTCTGAAGCTTATTACCCCATTATGATTGTTCACTATCGTATGTACAATTGCCAATCCTAAGCCCATCCCTTTGGATTTAGTTGTAAAGTTTGGTTTAAAGATCTTATTCTCCAACTCCTTTGCAATTCCCATCCCATTATCTTCAACTTCCACAGTATAATTGCTCTCATTTTTGATCAAGCGAATACTTACCCTTCTTAATTCCTCCTTTTTCGTTGCTTGAATAGCATTCTGAATAAGATTATTTAACATCCGCATTACTTGCCCCTTATCTGCGTTAATATTACAATCATCGGCCAATTCTTTGCTAACGCTAACACCATCAATATGGGCATACAATTCAAAAACCTCATTGATCAAATTGCCCAGGTCAAATTCCGTTTGCTTTGAAACAGAGATCTGAGCAAAGCGAGAAAACTCGTTAGCAATATGATTTAAATTGTCGACCTGCTCGATCAGGGCCTTCATTAATGAAGGTGTTTTTTCTATAGCCACTTCAGGGTTTGACTCTAACAATCGTTGATAATGCTGAA
Organism: Flavobacteriales bacterium; assembly: GCA_030591505.1. Classification (GTDB taxonomy): domain Bacteria; phylum Bacteroidota; class Bacteroidia; order Flavobacteriales_D; family JAHECK01; genus JAHECK01. Next base: position 1,886 of record JAUVAY010000167.1, read on the forward strand.
TACTTAAACGCATTGGAGTCAGTGGATTTTTGATCTCATGCGCTACTTGCCTTGCCATTTCCTGCCAGGCATACTCCTTTTCTGATTGAACAATTTGTTCTGTTAATTTTTCCAGTTCACTAACCTTCAAATTGTATGCTTTAACAAGCGAAGCGATCTCATCATTTCCGGTATATTTTATTGGTTGATTCCGCTTAATAAGATCCAGTGAAGAAAAGCTTTTTTGAAGTAATTTTAATGGTGAAGTGATCCAGCTAGATACGTATATGGCCACGATCACAGAGATACCCATCAACAAAACGAACACATTTATCAATGCTTGTAAGAAGCGGTTGAGTTCTCTGATCAATTCATCCTGACGAGCAAAATAAGGCACATTCAAATAAGCAATTTTCTTACCCAAATTATTATAAAGTGGTCGGTATCCAGATAAATAAGTAAAGCTTCCAATCGATTCTTCTTGGATAAAACGAGATTGACCACGAATACTCACATTGTTATACACCACCGGATCGATCTGCATACTCAATAGTTTTTTATCCCAAATTAAAGAAGAAGAGGATGCTATTAAGCGTCCATCCAGATCAAAAAGTGAAATATCTGATACAAAAACTTCAGAAAACTTTAAAAGGTAGGAGTAAAGTCTATTATTTGATAAATCATCAAGGTCACTAAAATCGCCCAGTTTATGCCCTAATTCAATATGAATAGAATTTAAGCGCTCGGTAATTTGCTCCATATTTCGATGATGAAACTGTTGAGTAATTTGATCAAATATCACAAAAGCGTAGAGGGTTAAGATCACTATACTAAATGAGATAAAAATAAGCTGTATTTTGGAGCGTAAAGAGAAGTAAAACAAGGGTGTGGATTGCAATAACCGTTGTCCGATTAGCAATAATACAGACAAGAATCCCATAAAAAGGAAGAGGTAAGAAAAGGTTGTTACTTTTTGAAAAAGCTGTGGAATTGGTCGGCCGATCATCCATCTAAAACCATATTCTTCAGGCATGATCAAAATGCTCGTTTGATTATGATAAGTAAAGCCTTCAAAAAGAAGGTCGTCTGTTAATTCAGCGGTCTCAACAGGAAATTCTTCTTCATTAGTACTATAAATTCTTCTTTCGTTAAAATAGCGCGCATAGGAATATTCGCTGGCATAAGACTGAATATAATTTGTTTCAGATCGTAATAATTGGGGGAAGCCAGAGGAGATAGGTGTTGACCTTTCAGTAAAAATTCCTTGTAAAAACCCTAGAGTATCATTATAGCTAATTATAGGTACAGAAAACGCATAACCAACTCCTCGATTTTCATCGTGGAAAAAACGAACAAATTTCGATAATGTATTCTGTAATACAACTGGATCTTCATCAATAAAAGTTGTTTCATGGACATTAAAAACGATTTTATTGCTGATTTCTTTTGTAAAAGACTTTGAATAGCGGAACCAATCATTGCTAAAGAAAACTTCAATTTCAGAAAGTTCGCTACTGCTAATTGAATCTTGTAGAAACAATTGATTGATCCATTCACTATTTTGGATATTCCTTAAAAGTTGGTCGAGTTTGATCTCCTTTAAGGGGTCTTGCATTTGGGCAATTCGCTCGCCAATTACCTGACGGATAGCGTGTTCTTTTTCTGTATTATATTTTTCAAAAACATGGGCAAGAAAAAGGGAGAAAAGCGCAAGATTAAATATCCCAATTCCTAATCCAAACCGTGATTCACTATACCAATTCTTAATAGCGATAGCCAATAATATAGGAAGTGACCAAAATGCTTCAGTGAGGTCAAACTGACCAAGCCCTATCAGCACAGCAGCATAGACGGCATATAAAGTGGTTCCAAAAAGAATAAAATGAGAAAACAAGAGTCCGTTTTTTTGTAAAAAGCGAATCATCGTTTCCAGTAAGCGATAGTAGGCAAAGAACAAAATAGCGATAGCGATCATCGCAATAATTGAAAAGGTATCCAATTCAAAAAGGTGGTCTATATTGAAAGGAATTCTAGAGTTTTTTACCAATCCTTCGAGCAAAAAATTCAATCCGAAAACCCATAATAAGTTTAAAATAAGAAAAAGCAGTGCAAAACCTTTTACTCTATTTTCTTTAAAGCTTAAGTCCCACGTTTTTAATACTTCGACAAACATCATTACAAAGAGCAAGATGAGCATAGCATTGATCAGCAGATCTCCTAAGGATGGAAATAGAAAGGATTGAGCAAAAATAGACGGGTCGAATAGCGGATGTGAATGAAGGTATGCAGGAAAAGGGTTATTTAGCCAGACCAGTCGTAAGAGGATAAGTAGCGTAAAAACCACTAAAAAAGAAAGTCCTTTTGAATTAGGCGGGGCGCGAAACTCGAATAAAAAAAAGATCAAGAAAAAGAAGCTTGCTATGAAGAGGAAATACGATAAGGCATTCCATTTACCTAAAGCCGTTTCACTGTAATTAACTCTAGAATAATCGAGGTAAAAAGGTTGAAGTCCTTTGAGTTTAATAGAATGGTTTGAGACAGGATCGAGGCTTATTATAATCTCTCCTGAATTGCTATTATCAGGATAAAAATGAGATTGTAAATATTGATTAGGTGTGGCAAATTCTTCTGTTATCTGTAGTAGAAACACAAGATGGTAGGGACCTTCATACACTTGTTCAACGATAAACCATCCATTATTAAGTTGGACGATACCATTTTGGATACTTGTAATATCGATAATGGTCAGAGAGTTTGACCAATATTTTACCTCGGCACCTTCATAAATAAATAGTGAATAGCCCTTTTCATCATAGTGTAACTCATTCAGCTCATTCAGCTCCCAAAAATCAGGGCCCAGTTGATTGATCTTGTTAATGGAATTCTCTTTCCAGTCAATAAATACTAGATGATCGTCGACAATTTGCTTCTGAATTCTTTCAGTGCGTTGTTCTTCATCTTTACTTATATCGAATGCAATACCGCTTCCCAGCCAAACTAACAGCGAGAGGGAAACAAGAATTACGGATATTTTAATTGTTGAATTAATAAGCAATGAAATATAGGGGAAATTACATTATCGAAGTTAGATATAAAAGATGGGATGATTTTTTGATAAGATCTAGCATTACAAAAATCATTCAAGTTTTAATTGGTCTTATATAGTTCCACTAAATTCCATCATTTAACACAAAAAAAGCGGTCGGAAACAAATGTCTCCGGCCGCTTTTAAATTATACTCTTTCTGTTTTTTCTATCTAGTTTAAGTTATTTAGTTATGATCAATTTAGAGATCGTTACTGGCTCTACGACATCTGATTCTACAGTTAAGCGGTAGAAATAGATTCCTGGAGGCAGTATGTTACCATCTAGAATTGAAAGGTTAATATTATCCTTTTGCGCAACTGCATCATACAGTAATGCTATTCTTTCACCAGTGATAGTAAACACTTCTAATATAGTATGCGATGTTGCAGGGACTTTGAAAGAAATCGTTACGTCACCTTGATGAGAAGGATTAGGATAAGCTTTTATGTCAACTTGAAGCAATGTTGAAAACAGATCATCTTTTCCAATAATCGTTTTACTAGCAATCGATTCTTCTGGAT
>JAUVAY010000163.1 GCA_030591505.1 Flavobacteriales bacterium
AACTTTAGGAACGCAAGACTGGGAAGCAGAGAAAGTATTACTTCAACAGATCTCTGATCTTTACGAAGAGAACAGAAATAGTACTGACCCTGCAGAAAGGAAGCAGATCTATCATCTGATCGATTCTGTTTCAGGTGTTGCTGCAACAAAAGCGATCGCCAATGAATATGATAAAATGATCGGATCATTGGGAGCTAAATCTACCAACGCATATACTTGGGTTGAACAAACTGTTTATGTAAATGACATTCCTTCCAACGAATTGGATAAATGGATGTATGTTGAATCAGAACGATTTAGTGAATTGGTCCTGCGTTTATTCCATACTGAGCTGGAAGCTGTTTATGAAGAATTCAATAGAGGTCAAGCCTCTGATTTCCGATTGGCTTTTCAAGAAATGTTTAAAAGTCTATTTAAAAAACATGCTTATGGAACACAGAGTACAATCGGTACGAGCGAGCATTTAAAAAGTCCATCGATGGAGAAGATCCATGCTTATTTTAATGAGAAGTATGTAGCTAATAATATGGCCATCATTCTTTCTGGCGATCTTGATCCGGATGCTACCGTAGATATGGTGAAGAAATATTTTGGTGATTATAAATCGAAAGAAGTTGCACCATATACTTTTGAAAAAGAAGATCCTATTACAGAACCTGAGATTACTGAGATTACAGGTGTGGATGCTGAATTTGTTTACATAGCTTACCGACTGGACGGTGAAGAATCAAGAGATGCTGACCTACTTACCATTACCGATATGCTTTTAACAAATGGACAAGCGGGATTGATCGATCTTAATTTAGCTCAACAACAAAAAGTATTGAATCCAACTTCATTTCCAATGATCTTTGATGATTATTCTGTTTTAGTATTGAACGGAATGCCTCGTCCGAATCAAAGCTTAGATGAAGTGACTGCTTTATTGACCGAACAGGTTGGATTGATCGCTAAGGGAGAGTTTGACGACTGGCTGATCGAAGCGGTGATCAAAAACCTAAAACTTAGAGAGATCGAAGCTATCGAAAACAATGGAGCAAGGGTTGATATGATCACAGAATCTTATGTAACAGGTACACCATGGCAAAAGGTTGTTGAGAAAAACGAAAGATTGAAAAGTTATAGCAAGCAAGACATCATGGATTTTGCCAAAAACAGATTGGGAAATCACTATGTAGCGATTTACAAAAAACAAGGCCCATCCATGGCAGTTGCAGTTGAGAAACCTGAAATAACTCCTGTCAGCATTAATAGAGATGATAAATCAGCTTTTTACCAAGGATTTGACACCTTGAAAGCGGATAGAATAACACCTCAGTTTATCGATTATAAAGCATCGATAGCAGAGTCTGAATTGAGCAATGGACTTACCTACTCTTATGTGCAAAACAAAACCAATGAACTTTTCAATTTGGTTTACATTTTCGATATGGGATCGGACAATGACAAAGACCTTGCATTAGCTATAGAATATCTTCCTTACTTAGGAACGGATAAATACAGTGCTGAAGAGCTTCAGAAAGAATTTTACAAACTCGGTTTAACCTTTGATGTTAACACGGGACGTGATCAAATTTACGTAACCCTATCTGGTTTGAATGAATCTTTAAAACCTGGAATTGTATTATTTGAACATATTCTTACCTCCGTTCAAAATGATGGAGAAGCTTATGATAAATTAGTTGAAGGGATCTTAAAAGAGCGAATGAACAGCATGTTGAATAAGGGTCAGATCTTTTTTGGAGGTATGATGAATTACGCTACTTATGGTGAAGACTCGCCAATGAAAAACATCTTATCGAAAGAGGAACTGGCAAGCATGAATACCGAAGTATTGGCTTCTAAAATTCACGAGCTTAGTAAATACCAACACAAGGTGTATTATTATGGCCCTTCGGATCAGACAAAAGTTCAACAATTGGTGGAAGAAGTTCATACAGTAGAAACTCCATTTATCGATTATCCGGAAGCGATGACATTTGCTGAATTAGAAATGGATAAGAATAAAGTTTTATTCATGCATTATGATATGCCACAGGTAGAGATGATGATGCTATCTAAAGGCCAAGGTTTTAATGCAGATTTAATGGCGGAAGCTAATATTTTCAATCAGTATTTTGGAGCCGGCTTATCTTCCATCATTTTCCAGGAGATCAGAGAATCGAAGGCCCTGGCTTATTCAGCTTACAGTTATTTTACAACGCCAAGAAAACAAGAGGATTCACATTATGTAAGAGCTTATGTAGGTTCTCAGGTTGATAAATTGCCGTTGGCTGTTGAAGCGATGATGGAATTGATGAATGATATGCCGAAAGCCGAAGGGAATTTTGACTCGGCGAAGGATGCTGCATTGAAAAAGATCGAGACGAGAAGAGTGAAGGATAGGAATCTGTTCTGGAGTTATCAATCTGCTTTACGTCGTGGATTGGATTATGATATTAATGAGAAGATGTATGCAGAGATCAAGGAGATGGGATTAGACGAGTTAGGTGCATTCTTTGATGCGAATATAAAAGGAAACAACTACTCTTATGTAGTGATAGGAGATAGAAACAAAGTAGATCAGGCCGTACTAAAAGACTTGGGTGAGTTCAAGGAACTGACCATGGAAGAGATCTTTGGTTATGATCAGGAAAGTGATATGGTTCCGATAGAAAAGTAGACATTTTTATTTAGTAAAAGTGCCCTTGTTATACATAGCAAGGGCATTTTTATTAGTTGAAGACATGGCTAAATTAATCAAGCTCCTTTTGAAGTTTATCTAAATTTGGAAATTGCCTATAGATGAAAATCAGTTTTTATTTGAGCTATTCATATAATCTTGCACTAGTATATATTTGTAACGATTATCCTTTTTTAATGAATGTAAAGCTTTATGACTATTTGTATCAACTATGAAGAACTTTATTAAGATTAATTTATTTGTTTTAGTCCTAACTTTAATGTTCTCTTGTCAAGAGGATAAAACCAGCTATACTCATTTCGAAGACTACCCTACTCCAATTGATTCTGATCTTTGGCTTAACTATTCACCGAATGCTAGTGAATTTAAAATCTGGTCGCCGAATGCTGAGAAGGTTAAATTGAATTTATACAAAGAAGGTAATGGGGCTAGTGCATATGAACACTATTCATTAAAAGCTTCTCAAAATGGAGTTTGGATTAAAGAATTAGAAGGTGATTTAAATGGTATTTATTATAGCTACCAAATATTCATCAATGGAATATGGCTCGATGAAACTCCCGGAATTTATGCAAAAGCAGTAGGCGTAAATGGAAAAAGAGCCATGGTCCTGGATCTGAAGAATAGCGATCCTGAAGGTTGGATTAATGATAAAGGACCTACTATAAGCTACCCCAACGAAGCTATCATTTACGAATTGCATATCAGAGATCTGACAATACACCCTGAATCGGGTTCCAGTATGCCTGGTAAGTATTTAGGTTTAGTAGAAGAAGGAACAACAGGTCCGGCTGGAGTATCAACAGGAATAGATCACATAAAAAAGCTGGGAGTCAATTTTGTACATCTTCTACCCTCTTTTGATCATTATTCTATAGATGAAACGAGACTTGACAGCCCACAATTCAATTGGGGCTACGACCCCCAAAACTACAATGTCCCAGAAGGTTCATTTTCTTCTGATCCTAATAACGCAGAGGTAAGAATTCAAGAATTTAAGGAAATGATTAAAGCTTTTCATGACAATGGAATTGGTGTTATTTTGGATGTGGTATACAATCATACCGGTAGAACAGATAATTCCAATTTCAATTTAGAAGCTCCTGGCTATTATTACAGATCATGGGAGGATGGAAAACCATCAGATGCTTCGGGTTGTGGAAACGAAACCGCTTCCGAAAGAGAAATGATGCGAAAATTTATGATTGAATCAGTGAACTATTGGGCAAAAGAATACCATATCGATGGTTTTCGCTTCGACTTAATGGGAATTCATGACATTCAATCAATGAATGAGGTAGCTACTGCAGTGAAAAAAATAAATCCAAGTATTATTGTCTATGGAGAAGGCTGGACCGCCAGTGATTCTCCACTTTCCTCTGAAAAACAAGCCCTGAAAAAAAACACGATGGAATTGCCACAGATCTCTGCTTTTAGTGATGATATAAGAGACGGGATCAAAGGTTCTGTATTTGAAGATGAAAGTACCGGATTTGTTAGTGGAGCCGACAATACGGAAGAATCTATTAAGTTTGGAATTGTAGGATCTATTCAGCATCCACAGCTTAATTATAATGAGGTTAATTATTCCAACGAACCTTGGAGCAACGAACCCTGGCAAGCCATCTCTTATGTGTCTTGTCACGACAACCATACCTTATTTGATAAACTCAGCATATCCAGACCAGATGCCAGCAGGGAAGAGATCATTGCCATGGATAAACTTGCCAATGCCATCGTGATGACATCTCAGGGAATTGCCTTTATTCATGCAGGATCAGAAATGCTGCGAACTAAAAATGGAGAGCATAATTCTTATAATCTTCCCGACAGCATCAACCAAATTGACTGGAATTGGAAAGTTGCCAATGCCGAAGTAGTTGAATATTACAAAAACCTGATCAGTCTGCGTAAAGCCCACCCTGCATTTAGAATGATCTCAGCTGAAGATGTTAGAACAAATCTTCAATTTAAAATAGCAGAACAACAATTGATCTCTTACGAGATAAGTAATAAAGCTAATGGGGATGATTGGAAAAATATACTCGTAATTTATAATGCGAAAGCTGAAGCCATCGATTATAAACTTGAAGGAGAATGGCAATTAGTAGTTGTAGGAGATGATTTTGATCCTGCAGGAGAAAAAATGATAAATAATTCGATCAATATTCCGGCGATCTCAATGTTGATCGCTTTTAAAAAATAACTTATTAATGACCTGTTTATATCACAAAACTATAAATGCTGTATAAATAAAAAGTGTAATAATGAAGGTATTAAAGGGAATTGCTAAAGTAATTATGTATTTGATCGGTGCACTGCTTGCTATTTTATTTGTACTTGCAATATGGCTCTGGATCAAAAGCCCGGGTAAAGCTGAGCCCATCACAGATTCAACTGACCAGGCAATTGAAGGAAGTATTTCCAGCATAGAAAAAATTAGCTTAGGTGGAGTCGATCAATACCTCATCATTCGTGGAGAAGACCAGACAAAACCTGTAATGCTTTTTTTACATGGCGGACCAGGAAGTCCGGAGTTTGCCTTTATGAAAAGTACCAATACGGCCATTGAAAAAGATTTTGTGATGGTATATTGGGAGCAACGAGGTGCAGGAAAATCCTATTCTGATGATGTAGCGGATGAGAGTATGAACCTTGACCAATTTATTTCTGATACTCGGGAACTTAGTGAAATGCTTGCTAATCGCTTTAAAAAGGATAAAATTTATTTATTAGGTCATTCCTGGGGTTCATTTTTAGGAATATTGACAGCATATGAATACCCGGAACTTTTTCATGCCTATTTTGGTGTGGGTCAAGTTGCTTATCAATATAAAGGAGAGCGACTCTCTTTTGAATGGGTAATAGAAGAAGCCAAAAAAAACAAGGCGGATCCAGCTATTGAAGCGCTGTCAAATCTTAGCTTCCCCGACTCGCTTGCAACAAGTGAGACCTGGTTAGATTTTTTAATGGTAGAAAGAA
>JAUVAY010000192.1 GCA_030591505.1 Flavobacteriales bacterium
ATTAGACTTAATTGTTGATGGTTAAAAAACAACAACTTAATATTGGAGGAATGACGTGTGCCGCATGTTCAGCAAGTGTAGCAAAAGCTGTCAATGATCTCGATGGTGTTAATGCATCGGTAAATCTAGCAACAGAGACCCTTAGTTTCGAAATTCCCGATGATTCAAAATATGGTGTAAATGACATTGAATCTGCAGTAATAAATACAGGTTATAAGGTTGTTCATTTCGCTGAAGATGCGGAAGCAAATGACATCCATTTACTGAAGCGTAAGCAAAAAGAGAAGGAATATATTTCTCTTAAAAACGACCTGATACTGAGCTTTCTCTTTTTATTTCCCTTATTAATTTTAGCAATGGGACCTATGCTTGGCTTAGCTATTCCTACTATTATTTCACCTGATAAGGAAGCATTTAACAATGCGCTTTTACAATTGTTACTTACACTTCCCATCATGTATGCTGGAAGACGGTTTTTTTCATCTGGATTAAGAACACTTCGTCTACTTCATCCAAATATGGATTCTTTAGTTGCTCTAGGAAGTGGAGCTGCATTTATTTATGGCGTATTCTCTGTTATAATGATAGCGAATGGGTATGATCACTACGTTCATCAACTCTATTTTGAATCAGCTGCTGTAATTATCACATTAATACTATTGGGGAAATTCTTCGAATTCAAAGCTAAAAGAAGGACTTCGGAATCGATAGAGAAGTTATTGCAATTAAGTCCTGAATCGGCCAATGTATTTCGAGACGGCCGCGTACAAACGATCGCAGTCAACAAAATAGTTGTAGGTGATCTGATCCTTATAAAACCCGGTGAAAAGGTCGCGGTAGACGGGAAAATATCTAAAGGAAGCAGTTCAATTGATGAATCGATGATCAATGGAGAACCATTACCTAAGGATAAGCATAAGGGTGATCGATTAATAGGTGGGAGCATTAACTTGGACGGATCGATACAGATGATCGCCGAAAAAGTGGGGAAAGATACTATGCTTGCACAAATTGTTGAATTGGTTGAAAATGCGCAAGGAGAAAAAGCACCCATTGCGCAATTGGCTGATAAGATCTCCCTTTATTTTGTCCCAATTGTGATCCTTATTTCAATAATAGCTGGTCTAAGTTGGTTTATTGCCGGAAAAGAAATCGAATTCATCCTTAATATTATGATCTCCGTATTGGTAATTGCTTGTCCGTGTGCACTCGGGCTTGCTACTCCGACTGCAGTAATGGTCGGTACAGGGAAAGCGGCTCAATTAGGTATTCTTGTAAAAGGTGGAGAATCTTTAGAGAATGTACATAAAGCAAAACAGATCGTTTTGGACAAAACAGGCACCATTACGAAGGGGAAACCAATTGTAGATAAAGTGTTTGGTGCGAATCCAACAGAAATATTACACATTGCCGCAAGTGCTGAAAATCATTCAGAACATCCAATTGCACAAGCTATTGTTGAAGAAGCAAAAAGAAAGAACCTTCCTCTACTCTCCATTGAAAACTTCGTCAATTTCCCAGGAAAAGGAATTGAGTTAAAGTGTGAAGGGGCTAGTATTAAAATTGGGAATAAGCACATGCTTGAAGGTCTCACTATACCTAATGAGCTTATTGTTAATAAAGATGAGCTAGCGAAAGAAGGAAAAACCGTTATCTGGTTCGTAAAAGACAATAAAGTGAGTGGAATCATCAGTATAATGGATGAAATTAAAGAGGATAGCAAAAAGGCAATTGAAGAACTGAAGGAGATGGGGCTAAAAGTTACTATGCTAACAGGCGATAGTAAAGAGAGTGCACATCATATTGCCCAACAAATTAATATTGACACTATTATTTCTGAAGTACTCCCTGAAGAAAAAGAAAGCATTATTAAAAATATTCAAGCAAAGGGAGAAATGGTAATATTTGTTGGTGATGGAATTAATGATTCTCCTGCTTTGGCGCGTGCTGATGTTGGCATTGCCATCGGAAGCGGGTCGGATATAGCAATAGAAAGTGCCGATTTTATTCTTATGAGATCAAGTTTAATGGATGTTACGAAAGCTATCCGACTTTCAAGCGCTACACTCCAAACAATTAAGCAAAATTTAATCTGGGCATTTGTTTATAACATAATAGGAATCCCAATTGCTGCTGGAGTTTTATATGCGTTTAACGGTCCATTACTCAACCCAATGATTGCAGCTGCTGCCATGTCTTTCTCCTCAGTATCGGTGGTTTTAAATGCCCTGTTATTAAAGCTTTTTAAATAAACTGGTTGAAAACTATTCTATTTTTATATGGTATTCAGACGAGCGCTTAGTATGGTAAGTGTACATTTAAGAATTATTTTATGAAGAGTTTGAATTGTCTAATACGCCTGATATATACTTTATGAATAAGACATTACAAATAACTGGGATGACGTGTGGTCACTGTAAAGCAAATGTTGAAAAAGCACTTACAGGTTTAAGCGAAATTAATATTGCCGAAGTAGATCTAATGGATGGCACATGTGAGATCAGTGGAGATAATGAAATTTCAGATAAGACCTTAATTGATGTAATTAGTGAAGCAGGCTATCATTTGGTTTCAATTGCAGATGAAGTATGAAAGATCAGATAATTTGTAGATGGGTCGGTAAGAATCAGATCTATATTGATTATCATAATAATGAATGGGGCAAACCTATATATGATAACAGATTATTATTTGAATTTCTAATTCTTGATACTTTCCAAGCTGGCTTAAGTTGGATCACTATTCTTAAAAAGAGAGATAATTTCAGGAAGGCTTTTGATAATTTTAATGCTGAGAAAATCGCTGCATATGATGATGCTAAATTCGATTCATTGATGAATGATGCAGGTATCATTAGAAATCGTTTAAAAATAAAAGCTGCGATCGGAAACGCTAATTCCTACTTGGAAATAATGAAGGACGAAGGTGGATTTTCTAAATACCTGTGGAGCTTTGTAGGTGGTAAACCTATTGTAAATAAATGGAAAACCTTAGGTGAAGTCCCTGTAAGTACGCCCGAATCGGATGCAATGAGTAAAGACCTAAAGAAGAGAGGGTTCAAGTTCGTTGGAAGCACAATTTGTTATGCTTTTATGCAAGCTGCTGGCTTGGTCAATGATCATACGGTGGATTGTTATCTTTATGAAAAGTATGCAAAAATTAACCGCTGAGGCCGCTAATAAAACGCAAAATATTTATAGAGCTTTAGATTTTGAACTTTTTTTGTTTCGCGTATTCTGCGGTTAAATAAACACTATGCTAAAACCCCAAAGTCAACTGATCAGGAATGATCTCCTCTTCATCAACGCCTAAATTACTTAGTGTTATCCCGAGTAAACGCACAGGTTTTTCGGGGAGGTCTGATTGAAGCAATTCGTAAACGACATCAAGTATTGTATCGAAATCATCAATGTGTTTATCCAAAGTTCGAGACCGCGTATGCTGTTCAAAATCAAAGTACTTAAACTTCAAGGTGATTGTTTTCCCCTTATGTTTTCCTTTTATTAAACGTGATGAAACTTCTTCAGCAATTTTAGACAAAATGGTAAACATGGCTGATTCTCCACTAACATCATCCCTAAACGTTCTCTCTGCTCCTACCGATTTCCGTTTTCTCTCTGACTTTACTTCTCTATTATCTTCACCTCTAACCACCGAATAATAATAGGTGCCCTGCTTACCAAATAAATGTGTCAATGCATCTTTTGAATACCTCTTCAAATCAGCACCTACTACAATTCCCGTTTTTTTCATTTTGGCAGCTGTCGCTTTTCCAACACCAAAGAACTTTTCGACCGCCAATTTCTCCATAAAAGAAGTAGCCTGCGTGGGATGTATTAATTTCTGACCATTAGGCTTATTAATATCTGAAGCTATCTTGGCGAGAAATTTATTAAATGATATTCCAGCGCTTGCGGTTAGGTTTGTTTCCTTTAAAATACTTTCTCGAATTTCGATTGCTATTTGGGTTGCCAGTTCTATTCCTGGTTTATTATGTGTAACATCTAAATATGCTTCATCAAGGGATAGAGGCTCTAC
>JAUVAY010000068.1 GCA_030591505.1 Flavobacteriales bacterium
CCGTATCTACATAAATGCTCTTTTGGTATTCTTTGGGCGTTGTAAAGATGTGCTTACTTACCCAAGCAAATATGCCTCGTATACGGTTCCTGTTCGTCAGTACCGAGTTTTGTAGTCCCGCTTCCTTCGGTCCTAACCTCACGGTTAGCAACCTTGCGGCTTACTAATGGTTCGAGGCACGACCCTCGCCCATAAGGGACTTTTACCCTCTAGAAAATTATTATCTTTCGATAATAATGGATGCCCATGCTGGGCACACACAAAGTATAAAAATAATAGCCGAAATATTAGTAAATATGAACATTGTAGCCCGCAATAAATTTAAGAGTAAATTGAAAAATTCGAGTTCCGCAATCGGCTACTATTCTTATACAAACCGTGTGTGCAAGCGAAAGACGAGACACTGTATAACATTTAACTAATGTAAATTAATATAATTATGGATTGGATTTTTAGTGGATTAGGAACAGCTATTTTAACATTAATTGTAGGTTTTCTTACAGGTGGAGCTGTTGGATATAAAGTAGGTATAAATAAAAAGACTAAAATAAAACAAAAACAAAAAGCAAAAGATAATGCTACACAAATACAAATAGGAAAAAATTATAATGGCAAATAAACAAATTCAAAAAGGCGGAGAAGGTGCACAGCAATTACAAGCAGAAACAATGATTGTTGTTGGTATTGACGAGAAGCGTGCGAGGGAAATTTATCAGGAAATGAACTTACAATTAAGAAAAGATTATTCCCAAGAAGCTTTTGAAATTGCTACTTCTAGGGTTTCAGAATTTGAAAATAGACTTATGCCTAAAATGGATGAAGTCGATGGAGCTTTAGAGGCTTTTGCAGACCCTAGTTTTCAGTTATTACTAGTTGAAGCTCAAAAAACTGCTGCATCCACGGAAAGACCTGCAGATTATGACCTTCTCGCTGAATTATTAATACACAGGTTTCTGAAAGGAGAAAATAGAGTTACGCGAGCAGGCATTAGTCGAGCTGTTGAAATAGTTGACGAAATTTCTGATGAAGCATTGCTTGGCTTAACGGTATTTCATTCAGTAACATTCTTCTTCCCAGCAAGTGGAGATATTATTCAAGGGCTAAATACACTGAATGATTTATTTGGTAAAATTTTCTATGGAACTCTACCTATCGGTAATGAATGGCTAGACCATTTAGACATCTTAGATGCCGTGCGTGTAAATTCAATTGGTAATATGAAGACGATAGAACAGTATTACCCAGAAATGTTAGTTGGATATATAGATGTAGGTATTGAAAAAGAGTCGGAAAACTATAATAAAGCCATTGATTTACTTAAAAATAATGGATTACCTCAAAATATATTGGTAGACCATGCTTTAAACTCTGATTTTGCAAGAGTAAATCTGCCTAGCAAGAAACAGGTAGATTCGCTAACTTTACAGCAACAGGTTGTTCAAAATGGTCAAGTATCAATTCTTTCTATTCCTTTATCTGAAATACAAATAAATGCGATAAAATCAATTTATGACCTCTATAAACAAGATGGCAAAATAAGACAACAAAACATAAAACAATTAATGGTAGAGTGGGATAAACAACCAAATTTGAAAAAGCTGAGAGAGTGGTGGGACAAATTGTCCTCAAGTATTCAAATAACATCAGTTGGGAAGGTATTAGCACATTCAAATGCTCAGAGATGCGATAAGAATTTGCCTCCTTTAAATTAATAAAGATTTAATGAAACCAACGCCAGCACACAACACGCAATATAAAAAATTGGTCAGATATTGCTAAATATGAGTTTCTTAACATTAAATAAACAGCGGAGTAAATTGAAAGTTTGGTGTTTCAAAATGCCCAACTTTTCATATTGCCACCGTTAGCATACATTTAAAAAAGGTCATAAATGAAAGCAGGTATAATAATTGGGATTTTAGCTCTAATTGCCGTTGTATACTTCATTACACGAAAAAGTAATGGAAATCAACCTCTAATCCAAGTAGCAAGGCAGATTCAACTTGGAGAATTAGAATCAGTTATGACACAATTGAGATATGGAAAATTGGAGTATGAGTTTTTTGGAATAACTTCAAATGGAATAGACTGTATATATTTTTCTGAAAATAATGGGAAAATAAATATTGAGTTTGAAGTAATGTCTAATGAACAAAAACCTTATGTCGAAAAACTAACAAACTTTGCTAATGAGAATGGATATCAAATTATCAAAACGACATATGGAAATCAACCTCATTACCCTGACTTGAAAGAAGCACCAGTTTATAAAATAGAATTAAATACAAATAAGAAAAAAGCGACAGAAGTCGGTGTAGAAATAATGAAAACTGTATTTAACAATAATGAATCGACCATCTTTGAGGTTGTTCCATAATAAAAACGCATGCTAACAAAAAATAAAATCCATGCCTTTCTTAGCTCTTAGAAAATGTAGTGGGCGCCATAATGGGTGTTTTTTAGCTGCTTTGGAGTCGGATAATGCATGTTGTAAGCCAATTCCAACTCAGTCCGAAATCGTGGTGGTTATTTATTAAATTCGAATAAAAAAGCATCTATACTATTTCATCAACGCTCAAAACAGCTTAAATTTAGCCTTAATAAAAAAATGACGATGGTTTTTAGACGAACTGGCGTTGAGCAACATTAAAATGATAATTATGAAATATATAATATTTCTACTAACAGTAATTTCAATTGCAGCATGTAGTACAGAGAATAAGGAAACGAAAGATAAAAAGGCAAATAAATTCAAGGTGGAATATTACGGTGCGTTAAAAAATATGATGCACAAAGGAGATGTCTCCGCAAAAGCTGACTTGACAGACTTTAAAAATGCTGAACATTTTTACGCTCTTGGCGCACTTGAAAACCTCAAAGGCGAAATCCAAATATTTGACAGTAAGCTATTCAACACAATGGTTATTGACAATACTCTAACCTTTGATAACTCATTTAACAAAAAAGCAACACTTCTTGTTTATGCATCAGTTAACAAATGGAAATCAATTGATATCCCAAATAATGTAGTGACATACGGGCAATTAGAAATCTACATAGAGCAAACAGCTAAGGACAATCAAATAAAAATTGATGAACCATTTCCTTTTTTATTAGAGGGTACGCCTAAGTCATTTGATTGGCACGTTATCAACTGGAAAGATGGGGATACAGATCATTCTCATGAAAAACACATAAGTTCTGGACTTAATGGATCAATAGAGAATAGACAGGTTGAAATGTTGGGGTTCTATTCCGATTCACATCATGCCATTTTTACACATCATACGACCAACATGCACATACATGTAAAAACAGTTGATAACAAAATAGCTGGACATGTTGACGGTTTGACTTTAGGAAAGGGAATGATACTCAAATTGCCAGATATAAAATAAAAATGACTGCCCAATAATGTAAATAACAAATAGGGCGTTTGGTGGTTTACGAAAGTTCAGTGCTATTTATAAACACTGCCAAATCTGCGATTTAGCATTTAAAAGATGAAAAAGACAAATACAAAATACGCAAATTTAGCTCAGAACAATATTGAAAATTTAGTGTTTTCTACTGTCCTACTTGTCATAAACTAAACGTTGTACAACATTGGAAAATAAGATTAAAACGATGCTATCCATAATAATGAAATCAATATTATTTTTAGTCCTTCCTTTTTTAGTACTCTCATGCACAGCAGCTCAAGAAAGGACAGACCAAAAGCAAGAGTTAACTGATCTTCCTACCTCTCATCCTAATACCTATACTATATCAGAACTAACTCCAGAGCAACAATCCGCTTTTGATGCGCTGAACACACTTCAGGTAAGCACTGATGAAAAGAATCGCCTTTATTCTACTTTTGCGAATATTGGCCAACCGTGCTACCCGGCTGACACAAGCTTTGTGATATCACAATCCGAATTACTAATTGTCATGAAACAATTTATCTCGAAGTATTGCAAAAACCTAGCAGTTGAGAAACAAAATGAACTTGCAGCAACTTCAGTTTTAGCACAAGAAGAATACAAAATTTTGCATTGTAGAGACAATTCATATGATGAGAATTATGAAAACGGCCTACCTTTGACTGGCACCTGGTTGATGCCCAACGTTCTTGGTCGTAGGGATGTTATAATTGTATGGTAACGCAAAAACAAATAAACGTTGTACAACAAAACTCAAACCGCTGAGGGTAATAAAAATACTCGATATGAAAAAAATAATTAATTATAATCAGGCAGTCCTAGCGAGTTTGTTTCTAATGGGGCTTCTTATTCTATTCCATCTATCCATCTTAATTGGAGTAATCTTTTTTGATTATGCACCTATTGATTTTCTATGGGGAGGACAAATGAAAACAGTAGAACAATTATTGAAATTTGAAATAGTTTCATTTCTGATTTCAATCGTATTCTTTTTCCTAGTATTAATAAAATCAAAGCGATTAAATCTACCAAAACTGATGGATGTTGCACATGTTGCAATGTGGGTGCTCTTTGTTATATTTTCATTAAATACACTTGGGAACCTATTAGCTAAAACAAATTTTGAAAAGGTCTTTGCTATTGTAACGGGACTTTTAGCATTTCTCATGCTTAGGATTGCATTAGAGAAAAAGACAAAACAAGTTAAAGAGTAGAAACTACAACACACAACAAAAAATAAATGCCATTGCCATTAAAACGTGCGTTTATTCAACCGTTGGCGTGCATTACGAATGCACACCATAACTAATAAAAAACAAATTGAATATTGAAACACTTCAAGGACATACAAAATTTAAACGAAAAACCTTAGTTGTTTTTCAGGACCCATAGCTCTACTTCTTCTGAAGCTCGCCAGTGCTGATCTCGCTTTGTTTTATCAGAAGCAGCTTTAACACGTTTTTTTAAACATTTTTCCAATTTAAATCTTCCGCCTTCCAACAGTTCTTTCTCTATCGGATGCTCTTTTGTAACATTCGTTATTTGAGCTAAATTCGAAAATATGAGTACAAGTTTTCCTTCTGGTAAAAGCCTTTGTTTAGCTCCTTCAAAAAAATCAGGGAATAGTTTTTCATTGTAATAAATAGCTTCGTCAAAATTATCCTGATCTTGAAATCCCGGCAACCAAGGAGGATTAAAAACAATCAATTCGGTCTGTTTTTCCCACCTCCCAAAAAGATGATCAAAGTCTAATTCTATCTTTCTAGACAATTTGGTATCCCCCATAAACTCTGTTAATCCAATAATCGCATTAGGATTTGTATCTGTCCCAAAAACCTTTTGGAATCCATACTTTAACATTTGTAAAGAAAGCACTCCACTCCCAATCCCGACATCTATTGCAGATTTTTTAGGTCCTTTATAACGTTTTAACCAATTGTCAAAAAGTTCTAAATGTTCGAAACGTGTTGGGAAATAAGTGGCATAATAGGGATGTATCTTATTTCTAAGTACAGGAATAGAAATCCCATTTTGGTACCACTGCCAAGAACTATTTAATCCTTGTACTTGTGGAAAGGATAATAAAAAATTACTGGTTTCTGGATAAAGTTTTTCCAACCAGCCAATAGAAGGGGATTTCTTTACGGCCAATTTATGATCCACTATTTCTATTAAAATAAGATTTGACAGCTTACGGTATTCTGATCTATATTCACGTTGCTCCTGAAAAGACTTATTCGGAAATTTTCTATTCAGATGAGTCTTTAATTCCCGAAGAAGTGACAAGCCATTATTAAAAATCCCTGTTATTAATATAGGCTTTCCTGCCTCCAATACTTCAATCGCATACTGAGCATCTGTACCGCTTTTATACGGCTTTATATTTTTATCAGACGCAATTGGTTCTGGTTTGTTTATCTCTATACCCGTGATCATCGATTGTTTTTCCTTTGCGACAAAGGTAAAGAATCCTTTCTGCCAATTCCAATGGATGATAAAAACTCATTTATTTTTGACAACACTTTTAGTATGTTGGTATGCTGTGTTTTATAGCGATGTATTTTTAGCTTATTTTAAAAAAGGAAAATATGGGATAAACTAAGTTCTATCTTACATCAAGACAAATCAATCTTCATATTTATATACAACCATTTGGTAGGAACGCTGTCCGATTTACCGTTAACGATCTTTTCATAGTCAATGCCCCAATCAAACAGATTCATTTGACCTTGTAACACAAGTGAACTGGCCATTGCGTCTTTTGGGTCCCTGATCCCGGTTACAAACAACTTTACATCTCTTTCGATTCCTTTTATCGATATTTTACCATTAACCTGATACCAATCCAATCCCATCGTATAAACATTTGTAGATCTGAAGGTGATCTTTTCATTATTTTCTCCTATAAATAGACCAGGGGTTTTAATTTTTGCTGTTAAGTCATCCCCAGCACAGACATTAAATGAATTAGGATTCACTTCAAACGAAATCATCATGTTCTCTAGAGGGTTTCCTAAGTCATATCGTTCAGGAATACTTACTTTTAAATTATTTACAATCCCACCAAACGGAGTGCTACAATGTCCATGCGTTACAAACAAATTAATAGTCTGATTTTGTTTCTCATCTAGTACAGGAAAGGCTTCACTATTTTGATTGCTTGAGTTGCTTACTGCATATCCACTGCCTATAACCGAGATTATTAAAACGACCAATGACACAAGAATGATTTTAATTTTTTTCATGATAGTATATTTAATATTTCTACGAATATAAAGGGCGTTCTATGTTAATTCCGTTAATGAAATGTAAATAATACATAACAAAATGTAAATCAAATATGGTTTAGCCGAAGTTCGCTTTCAACTTTAACGTAGGAGGAATCCTCTACTTCTTCACTCCTATCACTTCCTATCACTTCCTTTCACTCCTTTTCTACTATCAATACTCCCTTGTTGAAAAAACTCCTTCCTCATTTCAAAAATCCACGATTAAGCTTCTACTTTTACAGTCATCATGATAAAGAAGATAAAGGACTTTTACATAAATAAGATTCCGTGGTACTTAAAGAATAAGTTCACCATCACTTTCTTTCTTCTTTTTACCTGGGTACTTCTCTTTGATAACTTTGATCTGCTTACCGTAGCTAAAATGAGGTATGAGATCAATAATAAAGAGAATGAAATGGAACATATACAGTCTTTGATCAAAGCCGACCAACAACATTATATAGAATTAACCAGCGATCCTGAACTTCTAGAGAAATTTGCACGCGAGCAATACCTTATGAAAAAAGACGACGAGGATATCTATATTATTCTTGCAAAGGAAGAGTAATTTATACCCTTTCCCCTCCCATTTTTTTATCTTTACATAAATTATATCCACATGAGCTCATCGCTTTTTGAATCTGAATTTGATGCTGTAACTAATCAGGAATGGATGGATAAGATCGTCAAAGATCTTAAAGGTGCTTCCTATGAAAAGTTAAACTGGAATTTAGATGCTAATACCATCATTCATCCTTTTTACACGCAGGAGCGCAACAAGGAATTTGATACAACAATACATCAAGAAATAGTAAGTCAGCTTAAAGCTAATTCATGGTTGATCATTCAAGATCTTAAGGGAGCCCCAAAAGATGAAATTGAAAAAGCATTAGCTTCTGATGTGTCTATTATTCAGCGATCCGAGAAGGATGAACTGCTCAATAAATCTTCCATTTCATGCGAGATCACATCTAAAGAATCACTTCAATCAATAAGATCTAAATATCTTGATATTAAACTGTATACAGATCCGATAAAAAACTGGATAGAGGGTAATACCCAGTATGTTGATCTTGATCTTCTTTTAGAAAATGATCTTAATTTATCTATTAGTAGTTCGCCGTTTCATAATGCCGGAGCTGATGATATATTGGAATTAGCTCTCCTTCTTTCATCATTAAATGAGTACTTGCATCATTTAAGATCACATGAAAAAACGCCGAAAGAAATTAATATAGAAGTTGCGATTGGAATCAATTTTTATTCCGGGGTCGCCAAGCTTCGTTCTTTGCGGATCTTGCTAAAAAAACTATTAGATGCCTATCAATTGAACGGTGTAAAGATCAATATTATAGCCAGTACATCTTCTTATTATAATTCGCATTGCGACCAACACACTAATTTGCTTCGTCACACAACAATGGGCTTATCTGCTGTATTAGGGGCTTGTGACGGTCTTAAAATAAGCCCTTTTGATAATGGTAGTTCCCTCTCCTACCGAATGGCCAGGAATATCCAGCATTTATTAAAAGAGGAAGCCTACATAGATAAGGTTCAGGATATGATGGCTGGATCTTACTTTATAGAAGAACTTACGCTCACCTTTATTGATAAGGTATGGGAATCCTTTAGGGAAATGGAAGATAGAGAAGGCTTGCTCAAGGGCTTAAAATCAGGAGAGATCAAAGAGGTGTTAAATCAACAACATCAACAACGAGTTAAAGGCTATAACGCTGAGGAGAATACAATGATAGGCGTAAATAAGTTCGGCTTAGCTGATGAGAATGTTACTAAGAAAACGAAAGTCTCCGAAGATGATCGACCTTGGGTCTTACCATCAATTACATTATCAACGACTATTTAATGGCTACTACTATGGACAGAATTAAATTTTCACCCATTGATCTTACTTCCATTAAAGAAGAGATCTATACTGATACTAACAAGTGGTTAAGTCCTGAAGGAATTAAGGTAAAAGCGATTTATAATGCTAATGACCTTAAAGGAGTTGATCACTTAAATTATATAGCCGGTTTGCCCCCATTTTTACGCGGCCCCTATTCTACCATGTACACAACGCGTCCATGGACCATTAGGCAGTACGCCGGATTTAGTACTGCTGAAGAATCGAACGCTTTTTATAGAAGAAACTTAAAAGCTGGTCAGAAAGGACTTTCTGTAGCCTTTGACTTAGCAACACATAGAGGATATGATTCTGACCATCCAAGAGTGATTGGTGACGTTGGTAAAGCTGGAGTCGCTATCGATTCAGTATTGGATATGAAGATCTTATTTGATCAGATCCCATTGGATAAGATGTCGGTCTCGATGACGATGAATGGTGCTGTACTTCCAATCTTGGCTTTTTACATTGTGGCTGCAGAAGAACAAGGCGTGGATAAAAGTCAACTGGCAGGAACGATCCAAAACGATATTCTTAAGGAGTTTATGGTTAGGAACACGTTTATTTATCCTCCAAAAGGTTCCATGCGCATCGTAGGCGATATATTTAAGTACGCTTCTAAGAACATGCCTAAGTTCAACTCCATCTCTATTTCAGGTTATCATATGCAGGAAGCAGGTGCGACTGCAGAAATCGAATTAGCCTATACCCTGGCAGATGGATTGGAATACGTAAGAACAGGAATAGCTGCAGGTATGAGCATTGATGACTTTGCTCCACGTTTATCTTTTTTCTGGGCAATAGGAATGAATCATGTAATGGAAATTGCCAAGATGAGAGCCGCCCGAATGTTGTGGGCAAAAATGATCAAACAATTCGACCCCAAAAATCCAAAATCCTTAATGCTGCGAACCCATTGTCAGACCAGTGGATGGAGTCTTACTCAACAAGATCCTTTTAATAATGTTGCACGTACATGTGTTGAGGCTATGGCTGCCGTAATGGGTGGAACTCAATCACTTCATACCAATGCACTGGACGAAGCTATTGCCTTGCCTACAGATTTTTCTGCACGTATCGCACGGAATACACAGATCTACTTGCAAGAAGAAACAGGTATTACTAAGCATATTGACCCATGGGCTGGATCCTTTTATATGGAGAAAATGACTCATGAAATTGCTAATAAAGCTTGGGAATTGATCGAAGAAGTTGAGAGGCTAGGTGGTATAACCAAGGCGATTGAAACAGGTGTACCCAAGATGCGCATTGAGGAAGCTGCTGCCAAACGACAAGCACGTATCGATAGTAACAAAGATGTTATCGTTGGAGTGAATAAATACCCAACAGATGAAAAGGATAGTTTTGATATACTTGAAGTAGATAATACCAAAGTGAGGGATGGTCAGATCCATCGTCTTAATAAAATGAAAGCTGAAAGAGACAATGATCTTGTTGCTGAACAATTATTAGCGTTGACAGATGCTGCTAAGAATAATACGGGTAACTTGCTTGAATTAGCTGTGGAAGCAGCTAGAAGTAGAGCAAGTCTGGGAGAGATCTCCGATGCTATTGAAGTAGCTTTTGGACGATTTACTGCTCCTATTAATGCCATTTCGGGCGTATATGCTAAAGAGATTATGAACGACAACACTTATAAAGAAGTAATTGAATTCGCAGATAAATTTGCTGAATTAGAAGGTCGACGCCCTAGGATAATGGTCGCTAAAATGGGACAGGACGGGCATGATAGAGGTGCTAAAGTGATTGCTACCTCATTCGCTGATATGGGCTTTGACGTTGATATAGGACCTTTATTTCAAACTCCAGAAGAAACGGCACGTCAGGCTGTTGAAAATGATGTGCATATACTCGGAGTTTCATCACTTGCAGCGGGACACAAGACATTGATCCCCGCGGTAATAGAGGAGCTAAAGAAATTTGGAAGAGAAGATGTGATCGTAATTGCAGGAGGCGTAATTCCTGAACAGGACTATCAATTTCTGTTCGATAATGGTGTAAGTGCTGTATTCGGACCTGGAACAAAAATTCCTGAAGCTGCTAAGGAGATCTTAGAAATAATGATCAAAAATAATTCATAAAACAAAAGGTTGATTACTCCACGTTCCATATTGATGGTAAAACCATTGGATTTTGCTTTTAATGAGGAGAGTGCGATCAGCAATGCTTTTCAAAAAAATATTGAAGGTGATGTTAATGCATTAGCGATCGAAGAGTTTGATAATGCGGTAGACTTGATCAAGCGATCAGGAATTGAAGTAATCGTGTTCGATAAAGAATCTGAAGTTAAAGTCCCGGATGCTGTTTTTCCCAATAATTGGGTTGGTTTTCACCCTGAAGGGAAGGTTATTCTCTACCCTATGATGCATGAAAACCGTAGAAACGAGAGAAATACAGACCTTTTAGATCTACTTGAGGAAAATGGTCATCTAATTAAAGAAGTCGTTGACCTAAGCTACAAAGAAGAATTTGGTGAGTTTTTAGAAGGCACAGGAAGTATGGTCATCGATTATAAAAGCAAGGTCGCTTATGCTTGCGCTTCACCTCGAACGGATAATTCCTTATTTAGTGAAACGGCTAAATTGCTTGACTTAGATAGCTTTTCTTTTAATGCCAATGACCTTCAAGGAAGACCGATCTATCATACGAATGTTTTGTTAAGCATCACAGAGAAACTGGCTATTGTTTGTCTAGAGTGCATTGACAATAGCATACAGCGAATGATGCTAAAGAAGAAACTAGAGGAAAGCGGTTTAGAAATTATTGAGATCTCTTATTCTCAGCTGGAGCATTTTTGCGGGAATGTATTTGAGGTAAAGAATACAAAAGATGAAAGTTTTATCATAGGGTCTTCAACTGCATGGAAGGCTTTTACAAGTGATCAACAATCATTGATCGAAAAGCACCACTCACCTATTATCATCAATATCCCAAGCATCGAAACGGTTGGTGGTGGCAGTGCACGATGTATGGTGGCCGGTGTATATTTTTAGGTCAGAATGGTGAATTTAACCGCAGAGTGCGCAGAAAAATAAATATAGCCACGAAGGCTCCAAGGCTCAAAGTATCACGAAGAAAAAACTTTATGAACCTTAGAGATCCTGCCTTAGTGGCAAGAGAATAAATAAAGTATCTAATAATAATTTAGTACGCCGAGTCTTTTTGCCTTTCTCAGCGGCATCCGCGGTTAAAAAACTTACTTTCTATTATCGGGTCAAAAGGTCTCTTTTAATCGCAATCATAAGAAGGAGTTCCATTGTCATTACAAACTTGTTCTAAATACGCAGCTTTATCCGTTTTTGTCTTATTGCAATCAGCATCAACTCTGTCTCTTGCATCTGCTGGTTCATCTGAATCACAGCCAAAAAGAAGTAACTTATCGAAATAATGCCTTTGAGAATCAATACAATCATCGCAATTCATTTTTTCACATGAACCAGACATTAGAATCATACTAAAAAATATCAATGTTCCGTAGTAGAAAATTATCTTTTTTATTTAATTAATAATGACATTAAAGATAAGAATAACGGTACTTAGAATGAATATAAATGAAGAGCTAAATTGAGTTATTTAACCGCAGATCTCGCAGAATATGCGATGAGTATTTTTGCGTTTCTCCGCGCCATTTGCGGTTAAACACACTCATTCCACCACAAAGCGCTTCACTTCTCGAAAGCCTTCAATACTCTCTACTTCCAGTAGATACATTCCACTTTGTAGTAGAGAAAGATCTACTGTATGTCTCCCTGAGCTAGTCGAAGGGATTAGTATTAAAACCTTTTGTCCACTTAGCGTATATATAGCGATTTCTTTAAGCTTAATGGTTGGTGCTATTTCTAAATGCAGTTTATCCTTTGCAGGGTTGGGACTTATGCTGATACTCATCTGATTATCAGTTAATTCATCTAAAGACACTGCGAAGTCGCAATCTCCCCATACATCAAATTGGTAATAAGGTATTTCCCCCTTTCTATAAGCATGCAAATAGGTAATTATTTCAAAATAATCATCTAATGGAGCTAAAAAACCATACTTATGCCCAATCCCTTCAATAAAATAATAGATTGTATCATCTAGCATCGGCAAATTCCTTTCAAAATACAGCCGTTTATAGTAATTATCATAGAGGTATACACTATCAATAGCCGAAACTACACTTGGTTCAGAATCGTATGGAAAAATGGGACTTATAGGAATAGTATCACCAATAGATAATGAAAAGTCATAATACAATTGTTCTTCATAATTAGGTTCTAAAAAATATATCTTTTCACCCTCTTGTCTAATATATCCATTTAAAACATCAAATTCCCATGTATCTTCGCATGGATTTACATCAGGCATAATCCAATATTCTTCTGATACTCCTTTAGAATACAGTTTTTTATATTCTAAACCTTCAATGACCTCTTCACCATTAATATAATGAACTTGCGTAGTATTTATACCACAGTTATCATAAAGAGAAGAGATTGTCACACACCACTCAGGATCATTGGCAAAATAATTGGGGATAGGAAAATTATATACAAACTCACAATCTCCTGTATATTCGGGACTAACAAATTCTCCAAATGAACTATCAGAATAACAGCGAAAGGGCCCATAATAATCCTCGTCCAATATGCAAAGATCATTGTTTGGAAACATAAAATCGATTGCACCTAATTTCTCATATATCCGACCAAAAAAAGTAACCTCGCCATCCAAATATTCCACTTCGTACCACCTCAATTCTTCATCATTGATCATTTCAATGCCTTTATCTGAGACAATAGATCTTCCTATTGAATCACAATAAGGATTCATGAATTCATTGATTAAATAATGAAAAAGAGTATCGCCTATTTCTGCAGAAAAGTCATACAAGATCTTAAACTCATCTCCTACCTTATGATAAACACGATCGGAATCCGAATAGGTGTATTCATACCCTAATATACTTTCAAAATACTGACCCGACATAAAGTCAATTCCACTTTTATAGACCTCAAGCTTTTGTGCCTCGATTCCCAAAATAGTAGAATCACCAACTAATTCAATTGAGACAAAACCTTGAGAGATAATCCCAGTAAAGCCATAATACCATGTAGCACCTGAATCTGCCCACATTTGTGAGAAGGAATTTATTGAAACAAATAATAGTAGAAGCGTAAAAAATCTTTTCATAGGCTAGGAATCAATTATATACTCTCTAAATATACTACTTATTCTTTCCCATTAACTAGTGTGTTTTACTGATGATTTCACTTCAAAATGAATGAGTTAATAGTATAGGTTAACCGCGGAGTGCGCGGAAAATGCGCAGAATGATAGGAACATTAAAATAAACCACATAAGGCATATAAGGCATATAAGGATACCTAAGAAAAAACTTTGTGGCAAGAAAGTATAGGTTAACCGCAGATCTCGCAGAAGATACGCTGAGTAATTTTGCGGTTATTTGATCATTCCGCGGTTAAACTAACTTAAAAGCTTCTTCACCAGATCTCTCCTGCCCCTGCTCGTCAACGTACTCTTGATCCAGTCTTTATTCTCCTTCTTATACCAGAAGAAAAATCGATGCTGGTCTTCCCTTTCTTTTTTACTTCGAGCTGTATAGGTCTTTTTTAAGGTATAAGGATGGTAACCTGAATAGTAGATCACGGTCGCAACGGTCATAGGTGTTGGTGTAAATCCCTGCACCTGCTCCAATTGAAAGCCCATGTCCTTGGTCTCTGCCGCCATGTTGGCCATGTCTTCGAGTTCACTTCCTGGGTGACTGGATATAAAATAGGGGATCAACTGCAATTTCAATTGTAATTTCTCATTGATCTTATCAAACTGTTTTTTAAAGGTATGGAAGTATTTAAACGAAGGCTTTCGCATCAGTTTTAAGGTCTTGTCAGAAGTATGCTCAGGAGCTACTTTTAACCTTCCAGATACATGCCTCTTCATCACCTGTTCCATATATCGCTCCCCACTATCGTCCATCTTTTTATTAAAATCCTTCACCAATAGGTCATAGCGAATCCCACTACTTACAAAGGCTTTTTTTATCTTCGGATTAGCATCGATCTTTTTATAAATATCGATCATTGCCTGATGACTCGTATCTAAATTGGAACAGATCACAGGATCGATGCATGAAGGAGCCTGACAGCGATCACAAATCGACTGGATAATCCCCTTCATCTTATACATGTTGGCTGATGGACCCGCTACATCACTTAAATAGCCTTTAAAATCCGGCATTTCAGTAATTTGATCTACTTCTTTTAAAATAGACTTTTCGGAACGGGAAGCGATAAACTTTCCCTGATGCGCACTTATGGTGCAAAAACTACAACCACCAAAACATCCACGGTGCATATTGACCGAGAATTTTATCATCTCGAATGCTGGAATAGCCCCTCTCTTTTTATATTTAGGATGAGGCAAACGCGTATAAGGCAGATCGAATGTCGCATCCATCTCCTTTTCTGTCAATGTTTTATACGGAGGGTTGATAATAATTAGCTCGTCTTCAAAACCTTGTATCATCCTACGAGCATACAATTTATTCGACTCTGTTTCTATTATCTTAAAATTTGATGCGTACTTCTTTGAATTACGAAGGCAAACCTCATGTGAATACAGTGTAACATCTTCCCAATTCTTATTCTTGGGTAAGTTGGAATCATTGGGAATAGAAAAAGAAGTTTGAGGAATTGTTTTTAAACTTTCAAAAGGCACTCCCCTTTTCATCAGTCTTAATATTTCTCGCAAAGGTTGTTCACCCATTCCATATACTAAAAGATCAGCACCACTCCATTTTAGCATGGATGGTTTTAGTTCATCCGACCAATAATCATAGTGAGTTACTCTCCGTAATGAAGCTTCAATACCCCCAATAAGCACGGGTACATCGGGGTACATTTCTTTTAAGATCTTAGTATAAACTACCGTTGCATAATCAGGTCTGAAATTGGCCAATCCATCGGGTGTATAAGCATCGGTAGAACGCTTTCGTTTTGAAGCGGTATAATGATTAACCATGGAATCCATTGTTCCTGCTGAAA
>JAUVAY010000136.1 GCA_030591505.1 Flavobacteriales bacterium
CATTCTAAAAGGAAAAATAAAGCCTCTATCCCCTTTGATTCCATCGGCAAGGGTAAACA
Source organism: Flavobacteriales bacterium (assembly GCA_030591505.1). Lineage (GTDB taxonomy): Bacteria > Bacteroidota > Bacteroidia > Flavobacteriales_D > JAHECK01 > JAHECK01. The sequence continues at coordinate 60 of JAUVAY010000136.1, forward strand.
TGTTCTCTCTCATTCTATTCGATAAGGTTCCCGCTTGAACGTGAGAACCACCAATATGCAGAATATTCACCTGACCTTCTCCATAAAAAGTAAGGGTATCAAGCTTTTTGTAAAATTTTTCAAATCCTTGTTCACCTGCCGGAAACTGCAGCTTATTTTTCTGGTAGTCAATAAAGGAGTAATGCGGAATATTATCCGCTGGGTTCAGGCTAACTTTATCAGCACTACTCACCTTAAGTCCGAAACTATAAAAGACCAGCATACTAACCAATAGCATAGGGATCCAGAAAAATAACCTACTCCACTTTACTTGTATCGCTCTCCAATTCATCATTTTTTATCTCTTCTTTTTCAAAATCACTAAAATCACTCCAAAGGGCTTTCAAGAACAGTTCGGAAACCCGCTTCGTTCCACCATAATTAAAATGTACATAATCTGAACCCGCTAATGGAGGATCCGATTCTACCCAAGAGATCATCGAATTTCTTCCTCCCATCACTTCATACAGATCCCAAAAACCGGCACCACTTTCAAAGGAAGCTTGTTTTAATGCATCGCGTACATCTTCTAGATAGGGATAGGTCATAAACTTACCTGCCACTTTTGTTGCCATATCTGAAGGACCAATTACAATTATTGCCGCATTCGGTTTTAATTGTTTGAGGTAACTTAATTGCGCTTTAAACCAATTTCCATATTGAACGGCTTGTTTTACATCTTTAATATAAGGGACAGAATTTCCTCCATATTGCAAAATAAACAAGGTCACATTTTGGGACCGTATAAAAGCACCCATCTGCTGCCTGTTCATCTTTTTAAAAAGGGTTCCTGAGCTTCCTCTCATGGCGATATTATCAACAATTACTCCGCTTTTTCCTTCAAAAGAAAACGCATAAAATTCAGGACTTTTTTTGCTTTCAAATTCTAATCGAAGTTTTTTTGGAGTCGAATTAAATTTCCAATTCAATTTATTTAGCCCATCTCCTACTACTAATTCATCAAAGCGAACCAAGCTATCTTGAGTGTAGGTACTTATTAGCGTTTCTTCTTCCGAATAACCGTAATAAAGTGTCAAATTAGAATACTTACGTGTCCTGTTCTTGGCGATACCGCTTGGAGAAAATTCTATCCAGGCTTTCTGAACCGCACTATCTATGGCCAACGAATCTACCAAAGGATAAGTAAACATTCCCATGCTTCCCAGTGGTGCATATCGTCGGTGAAGGATATTAGTATCCCGTTTGCCAAAAAATGTAAATCGATGCCAGTTGTCAGAATTCAATTGTTCAATAGCTGCACTTGGGACTCCTTCAACAACTGGAATTAATCCTGGACCGTATCCTCCATATTCCTTCTGAAGGTCATTTCGAATAAAAGAAGTAATCCTATCCCCTTCTATTTGCGAATCGCCAAAGTGCATCACCCTCACTTTCTTTGTAGGTGTATCTTTTAATTCCTCTAATGAGGAGAAAAAACGATCAATATCTGTTCTATCATTTTCAGGCCATTGAATTCTCAACATTGCCATCCGATAAATCTGTTTTGCACGTTGTATTGAATCGAGAATGGCTGTAGAATCTATGGTGATCTCGTATAGATCAAGAAAGGCTTCAACATCCTTTATTCTATCATCATCGTTTTTTTCAAAATCTTCCAGACTGGCAAAGCGAAGGGTAAGATTATTGTTAATTTTAATCCCATCCTCGGGAAAATAAAGCATCGTCAGGAAGGCTAAAGAGCCAACGGCTAATAAGACTAAGAATATTTGAAAAGGCTTCATTTAATTAATTACGAATTATGAATGTTTAATTACGATGCTAAATGTTCTCTTTGTTTATTACATCTGTACTTCTGTCTTCCCTCTCCCCTTGTCTTCCATAGCATTGCGAAGGAGGATCACTCCTCTCACTCCCTTCACTCCTTTTTTTTCACTCCTTCCTCACTCCCCACCATATATCTTCAACTTCTGACCAGGTTTTATCTTATCACTCACACCATTCCACTCCATAATATTCTCTGATGAAACACCTGGAAATTTTCTTGCTATCAACCACAAAGACTCCCCATTTTTCACAACATAGGTTGTGTACGTTCCTTTTCCCGGTTTAGGTTCCTTATTCGCCACATCTATCTTATTCTCTACTTTCTCTTGGGGTTCATTTACTTTTTTATTCTTAGGTACATATAGCACCAAAACCTGACCAATATTAATGCGATCGGAAGAGAGTTTATTCCACTTTTTAATACTGCTTACCTTTACTCCATTACGCTGAGCTATTAAACCCAGTACGTCTCCTGATCTTACTTTATAGCTTATCGCTTTATACTTTTTTGGATCAGGAATATCATTCTTCATCCTTTCCTTAAGCTCCGCTAATTTCTTTTCCTCCTTGCTTAACTTCTCTTTCTGGAAATTTAACAGACCTTCATAATGTGCTTCAACAAATGTGGCTTTTTCCTTAGGTAGATAATATGGATGACTCTTTGTGTCGGAGTTAATAAAAGCGCCAACCCAAACCGGGTTCATCAAAGCCATTACACCTTCATCCATTCCCAAAAACTCAGCGAGTAGCTCAATATTGACACTGTCCTTAACGCTTACACTCTTCCAGTTCTTCTGAGCTTTTCTAATAATATCAGACTTTTTACTCGCCTTAAAATTATCCTTCCACTCATACCATGTAGCAAGGTATAAAAGGTAGTTCTTAAGTTCCGAATTGAGACTAGCATAAAAATTTTCATCATTCTTTTTTTCTAGGCTTTTTAATTGTTTCGAAACATAAGGAACCGAAGAATAAAATGCACTTAATACGAGTAAGGGGCGGTTTGAATAATGCTCTTCTAAAAATTTCAAGTAATAAATGGCTGCTTCTGTAGAACGTTCAACATCAAATCGTTCGTCGATCAAAGCATCTATCCGCAAACCAAATCTTCTGGCTGTCAAATAAGATAATTGCCAAATTCCTGCACGGTCACCGTCAACCTGTAAACCAGGGTTAGATCCACTTAATACTATTGGCAAGAGCTGATAAAGAGACGAAAGCTTAGCTGAATTTAATTGCTTTAAATAGATCTCTCGATAATGATCGTCCAGAATCCCGCATGTATAATAAGGCATACAATCGTCCTGCATCATCCGATCTAAGAAGATCAACTTTACAGAGTCTTCATCAACGATTAGCTTTTCTAAAAAAAAGAAAAGAGAATCTTCACTTGCTTTTGTCAATTTTGGCGGACAATCATAGTTGATCTTATCACCATTATATATCTTCAAAAGCGACGCTGCTTCCGATACAATAGCGTTAAGTCTTTGGTCTTTTTCTATTTGCGTACTCCCATCTAAAAAAAGGAACAAAAAGAAAAGAAGAAATGATGAATGCTTCATGCTGACAAATAATACCTAACAAAAATAAAAAGCTAAAGAGGATACCAACGGAAAAGAAAAGAAACTTATCCATGCTCAAATGAGAGTAACCTTTGAGCGAGTTATACGTCTTTTAAGAAGAACTTAATCATTCGAACAGTGCAAATAATTATATGATTGAACCTGTATATTATTTAACAATCATTACAATTAATTAGTTCAATGAAAAGTTATTTCACTATACATTTGAACATAAAATAAAAACAACTAAACCCATGAAACGAATTACACTTTTATTATCGCTTTTTCTGTTTTCCTTCTCTTCGTTTTCTCAAAACTTGGTTCAAAATGGGGATTTTGAAGAACTTAACAATGAGCCTTGTGGCTTAACGATGAGCGCTTCTGATTTTGACAATAATATGCTCCATTGGGTTGTCGCAAACACAGCTACTCCTGATGTTTTCTTAACTACAATTGACCAGGAATGTTGGAATTTCCAACCCAATTCTAGCTATCCCGGGCCCATCGGACTAAAAGGCTCACAAGACCCTCATAGCGGGGATGCATTCGTTGGGATATTTGGCTACACTATTCCCGATTTTGATCAACGGGATTATATACAAACTCAATTAAGCAGTCCAATGGTTTCCGGTACAGAATATGTCGTTGAATTTTATGTGTCTCTTGCCGACAATACGGAATTAACAATCGACAATATAGGTGCTCACCTGTCAACAAATGCAATATTCGCATCCAATGATGGTGTAATGGATTACGACCCTCAAGTACAATTTGATTCATTTGTTAGTGATAGCGAAAATTGGGTAAGAATAGCAGACACCATAACGGCCGGAGCTAACTACGAGTACATTACTATTGGTAATTTCTATAACGATGCAAATACAACTACTGAAGACAATCCGGACGGAACAGGATGTGTGGGTTGTTATGGAGCATACTACTTTATCGATGACGTATCAATTACAGCGTTAACAACTTTGGGAATTAACGATCAAATTCAAATTGATTTTTCTGTTTATCCAAACCCATTCACTTCTTCCTTAAATATTCGATCGGAATATACTCTAATCGATACTAAATTTAATATCTTGGACGCAAGCGGAAAAATCGTTCATTTTCAAAATGCAGGAGATGGAGAGAATTTTCAAATGGACCTGAGTTCTTTGGCTCGAGGTATTTATTTCATAGAAATCAACCATTCGAAAGGATCTCAAACACAGCGAATTGTGAAAATGAATTAAAATAAAAGAATGTTTTTTCGCCTCTTTATCAAATGAAAAAAATATTCTTCTTACTTGCTTTTTTTCAGTCTGCAATATTCTTGTTCTCTCAAGAAAACACTGAATTATTCAACTTGCTTTCCACAACTGAAAGTGGAATTACATTTTCTAACACTCTAAGCGAAAAAAACACAGAATCAGTAATGGATTACGACTACTTCTATAATGGAGCGGGAGTTGGTATTGCTGATTTTGATGGAGACGGACTACAAGACCTCTTTTTTGCAGGAAATCAGGTGAGCGATAGGTTGTACAAAAACATTGGCGCCCTACGATTTGTCGATGTAAGTGAAGATGCCGGGATAACTGTTCAAGGCTGGAGCGTTGGTGTAAGTATCGTGGATATAAATAGCGATGGCAAGCCTGATATTTACGTGTCGCGATCGGGTCCCAATCCCATCCATCGAAAAAATGTTCTTTATCTGAATCAGGGTTCAATGAGATTTAAGGAAGTTGCAGCCGAATATCACTTAGATATTTCCGCTCCTTCTACACAAACAGCATTTCTCGATTACGATCGTGATGGAGATCTTGATGCTTATATGATCACCCATCCGGCAAATTTTAAAAATAAAGACGACCTGCAAACATTTTTAATAAAAGTACAGGAAGGTAAAGTAGAGTCCGATCAGTTATTACGGAATGATGAAGGGATTTTTAATAATGTTACACAAGAGGCCGGAATATCGGAATATGGATATTCATTAGGAATAGCTGTTTGTGATATAAATAATGATAGCTGGCCGGATATTTTCGTTGGGAATGATTTTGATGAACCCGACCTATTGTTATTGAACAACCGGAAAGGCGGGTTTACCAATGTAGCACAAAAAGCCTTTAAACATACCAGCAATTATAGCATGGGGTGTGATGCAGCTGATATTAACAATGATGGTTTTATCGATATCGCATCCGCTGATATGTCATTCACTTCTCATTACCGCTCTAAAACGAACATGCCAAGTATGCAGGTAGAAAAGTTCGATGCACGGGTTAAATTAGGCTGGAATTATCAGTATATGTCGAACGTTCTGCAGATCAATACAGGACTAGGTAGTTTTAGTGAAGTAGCTCAATTGAGCAGCGTTCATCAATCGGATTGGAGTTGGGCCATGCTGATGGTCGACTTAAATGGCGATAACAATAGAGATATTTTCATCTCCAATGGATACAAAAGAGATACGCGATTCAATGACCTTCCACAAATGCTGGAAAAAGGACAGAGAGAAGGAAGCATCCAAAGCGTTGTAGAGTTTCTGGACCAAATTCCACAAACGATGGTCAGCAATTATGCTTTTGAAAACAAAGGGTTGTTTGAATTTGAAGATGTAAGTGCAAAATGGGGACTATATAAAGAAATGCACAGTCATGGAGTTGCTTATGGTGACCTCGATAATGATGGTGATCTCGATCTGGTGATCAATAATGTAGATAAAGAGTCGGTCGTTTATGAAAACACGCTAAACCCTGCAGACTATGTTAAAGTTACTATTCCAGCAGCGGATAGTAAGTGGATCAATACACGGTTTTATGCACTCTATGAGACCGACACTCTTATAAGCGAATATCAACCGGTTCACGGGTATGCAAGTTCGATCGCTAACTCGATTCATTTTTATAAGGATAAGAACGGAAAGCTACCTCAGGCAATTATCTATAGAGATAATTTTAATAATTATCATCGAATAAAAAACCCTTCAGGAAATATAAAAGCAGGAGAAAATACAGAAAAAGTAAACTTCTCTTTTAAGAAAAAAGCACCCCAATTTTTTGTTCCGGCAAAAGAAAATGCAGGAATAAAAGGAGGATATAGCGAAGCCGCAAACAATGACTATGAATATCAGCGTTTACTTCCTCATATGGTAAGTGTGGCCGGTCCTTATATCTGTAAAGCAGATGTTTTAAAAAATGGAGCGGATGAATTATACATCAGTGGATCTTCAGGGCAAGCTGGTGCTTTTATGATACAGGATGTGTATGGCAATTACAATTCTTACACACTCCCCGATCTATTGGAAGATTCCGGCTATGAAGATGAAGGTTGTTTGTTTTTGGATGTGAATAATGATGGTTTTAAGGACCTCTTTGTGAGCTCTGGAGGAGGGAAATATGAACCAGGAAATGCTGAAAACGCTGATCGATTATACCTTTCAGATGGAAAAGGGAATTTCAACAAGAAGGAGTTGATCAATACTTCCTATGTTAATGGTGGAGCGGTTATCAGCGGTGACTTTAATGGTGATGCTATTCAGGATATTTTGGTTGCAGGTCGTGTTTATCCGAATCATTATCCAGCTCCTGCTTCCTTAACCTTATGGCTAGGAGATGGCAATAGTTTAGTAGAAGAAAACGCCAACACTCTATTTAAGGGCATTAATGAACTTGGGATGATCGGTGATTTGAAGTATGCGGATCTGAATAATGACGGGATAAAAGATCTTATCTGCACAGGACATTGGATGGGTGTTATGGTCTATTATGGAACAAAGAAAGATGGATTTTCAGATGCAATTTCCATTTCAAATGACACAAAGGGCTGGTTCAATGCGATGGAGATCCATGATATGAATGGAGATGGCTTACTAGATATTGTAATTGGAAATGAGGGCATGAATAATAAATTCAAGGCGTCGAAGGAGCATCCATTAGCTGTTTATTTAAATGACTTTGATGAATCAGGAACGCAGGATGTTGTATTGGTTAAAAAGGATGGAGAAAAGACCGTTCCTGTAAGAGGTAAAGAGTGCAGTACTGAGCAACTTCCCCTTTTAGCTGATCGTATTAGCAGCTACGAGCAATTCGCTATTTCTAGCGTGGATGATATTTATACTCCGGAGGCCTTAGAAAAATCTTACTATGCAGAAGTCAATGAATTCCGCCACGGTATTTTTTATCAGGATAAAAAGGGCGGTTTTCAATTTAGTCCATTTCCCCATGCAGCACAGGTCAGTCCTATTTTGGACTGGGAGATCATAGACTTAAACAAAGATGG
>JAUVAY010000184.1 GCA_030591505.1 Flavobacteriales bacterium
ATATGCCTTACGTGCCATTCTGTACTTGGCGCTTCACTCTTCTTCTTCTAAAAAGAAGATAGGTGTTAATGTGATCGCATTTGAACTGAATGTTCCTAAACAATTTCTTAGTAAGATTCTTCAAGAATTGGTCAAACATAAAATGGTATCTTCAAGTAAGGGTAAATATGGAGGGTTTTATTTAACGAAAACATGCCTTAATAAGAATTTGCGTTCCATTATTGAGGTATTTGACGGGGATAGTTTGTTTAATGAATGTGTGATGGGACTTCCTGAATGTTCTTCAGAAAAACCGTGTCCACTTCATGATATTACCGCAGTTTATCGTAAACAGCTAATTAATAAATTGGAGAAAAAACCAATAAGTAGTATAGCTGAACAGATACTTATAGAAGGATTAAGTATTTAGTTTTTAGGAAGTAGATCCAATACTGTCTTTACCGGTGTGAAACTTTCTAATGGGATTTCGACAAATAGTGTAAGCCAGTTAGCCATCGAACCATTCCATAGACCAGGCCTCTCCATTATTATTGCTTCTTTTCCTTTGACTTGTTTTTTAGATAAAAAGCCCGATTCTTCATCAATAAAACTACTTAGATCAAATTTTACTCCTTTATGATCTACTAAGGAACAGGCAATATCTACAGGATTAAAATGTGTTGATGAATTCAATATTTTCTCTTGTTCTGTGTCATTTGTATTAATTTGTGATCCTTCAATAATTTGTAGCTGATCTCCATTTTTACTATTAACCCAGAAAGGACCTCCTCCTGCTTTACCTTCGTTTAAAACCATACCGGCTATCCGTAATGGGCGATGCAGGTATTTAATGATTTCATTTTTATTTTTAAAAACTATGTTAGCATTAAAGGTCTCTTTGATCCAATTCTTAGCCTCTTCAATTGGCGGATTTGCATCTTCTTCTAATTGGAAAAGAAAAGTATCAATTCGTTGTTTTAGATCTATTAAGAAACCACCCAATATTTTTTTGACGTGAATAGAAGAGTCATTTTTCTCAGTAGCTTGTATATTATCGATGTTTTTAATATAAACGATATCTGCATCAATTTTGTTTAGGTTTTTAATTAATGCCCCGTGTCCCGATGGTCGTAATACTATATTCCCATCGTTATCTCTACTCACATCACCATTAGTGATGGCTATATAGTGAGTGGAAGGGTCTTGAACAGACAAATCAACATCTTCATCATTTAATAAAGTTGAAATAGTTTTTAAGTATGGGCCTGCTACAGTAAAGTTTACAGAACCATTACCTATTGCTCTTGCTTCTGCCAGATGTTGTTCAAAAGCACAAGTGATCGTACTTCCGTCAGCATGAAAAGGAATCAATCCTTTTGGACAATCATCATAATTCATCCCCTCCTTTTCTAGAATGAAATGAGCAAGTTTCTCAGGCGATTCAATCAACTCTTCAATTGAGCTTTCTTTTTCACTTAGTTTTTCTATCATCCTTTGATAAAAAGGAAAAGACGTGAGCTTCGATATGATATAACGAGTAAGGTCAGAATCAGGATCGTCCCTCATATCTCTTATAGGTTGAAACATTCGCGAAGCTGCTCCTGAAGCAGGTACAAATTTACTTATCGAGTAATTTTCTTTTTCATTTTCAAATAATCCAGTATAGCGATCCTCATCTTCTTTACTAAGTCGACAGATCCCATCGTTTATGATAGCCGCTCTTTTCAATTGGATACTTTCAAAGCCATGAGTTATTCTCTCCCATTGTTTAGCTAAGGATTGACTATTAATGCCCATAGATTTTGCATAGGCTATATCGCTTGTAGAGAAAACTCCCATTCATTGAAAATTTAGTTATCAAAAGTAAATTAAAAGGTTTACCCTTCCTCAGTTTTCTCTTAATTTAAAACTACTTTTGACAAGAGTTTTTTATCAAATGCTTAAAAATGCTTAGCAAGAAACAAATTCCACCTACTATTCTTTTTTATTTTCTTGTGGTTTATACCCTCCTGCAATTTTCCTGGTGGACCTACCTTCTTATTAAATTGAATAAGATCTATTTTCAATTGCGGGCTTCAACAGCTTCCGAACCCTTCGATTGGGAAAGCATTTATCAGCATAAAATATTAATGATTGGAGGAGAGGCACTCGTTTTTTTCTTAATAATGATCTGGGCGATATTTCAGATCCATAAGTCTTTTAAACAAGAACTAGAATTAGCGAAACAGCAAAAGAACTTTCTTCTTTCTATTACTCATGAATTAAAAACTCCATTAGCATCAGTAAGATTGGGATTGGAGACATTGGAAAAACACAAACTTGAAGAAGAAGTAAGGAATAGGGTTATAGGACAAGCGATAAGCGAAACGGATCGCTTGAATTTATTGATAGAAAAGATATTATTCTCAACCCGCTTGGAAGATCATGGACTGGTTCTTCATCTTAAAACGATAAATTTAAGTGAGCTGATAAAAGAAACACTAGCAACACCCATACAGACAATAGGAAAAGATCATGAATTAATGCTAGATCTTGATCCTGATGTGATGATAAATATCGATGATTGGGCTTTTAAGTCGATCCTGATAAACCTCTACGAAAATGCCTTGAAATATAGTCAGAAAGGAAGTAAAGTCTCCATTAGCTTAAAAGATAATGGACACTCATGCTTATTGTTAGTTGAAGATGAAGGGCAAGGTATTTCCGATGATGACAAGCTTAAGATATTTAAACGTTTTTATAGAGTGGAAAATGAAGAAACACGCAGCGTAAAAGGTACGGGCTTGGGACTTTATATTGTAAAAAGCTTAGTAAATTTACACCATGCGCGGATTTATGTTGAAGATAATATTCCAAATGGAACACGATTCGTAATAGATTTTAAGAAATGAGTACTATTCAAAAACTTGGACTGATCATCCTCGATGGTTGGGGAATTGGAGATAGAGATAAGGCAGATGCCATCTTTAATAGCAATACACCTTTCATGAATTCTTTGAAAGTTAACTATCCACATGCAGAATTACTTACAGATGGAGAAAATGTAGGCCTACCAAAAGGGCAGATGGGAAATTCTGAAGTGGGGCACATGAACATTGGAGCAGGAAGGATTGTTTTTCAAGATCTGGTGAAGATCTCGAAGGCTGCTGAAGATGGTGAGTTAGCAAAAAACCCAATTTTATTAAATGCACTTAGAGAAGCACGAGAAAAGAATGTAAATGTTCATTTTATGGGTTTACTTTCCGACGGTGGTGTGCATTCTACTCAAGCTCATTTACATACATTAATTGATATTGCCGAAACAGAAGGGAATAAGAATGTGTTTATTCATGCTTTTACCGATGGACGTGATGTTGATCCGAAAAGTGGAAAGGGATTTATAACTTCATTGTTAGATCATATACAAGATAGAGAGGCAAAACTGGCAACTGTTATTGGTCGTTATTATGCAATGGACAGAGATAATCGGTGGGAGCGTATTAAAAAGGCTTATGATCTATTAATAAAAGGAGAAGGTCATGAAACACTCGACATTATTGATGCTATGGAATCGTCATATAAACATGGAATTACTGATGAGTTTATTGAACCCATTAGTATTTGTGAAATGAATGGTGATCCGATAGCAATGATCAATGAAAATGATGTTGTTATCGTATTTAATTTCCGTACCGATCGTTGTCGTGAAATAAGCATTGCACTTACCCAAAAAGACCTTCCCGAATTCGATATGAAAACCATCCCTTTACATTATGTTACGATGACAAGGTATGATGCTAATTTCGAAGGAATAGAGGTTTTGTTTGAAAAGGATAATTTGAAGGAAACGATGGGTGAGATCATTGCCAACAATGGACTGACGCAATTAAGAATAGCTGAGACAGAGAAATATCCGCATGTTACCTTCTTTTTTAATGGAGGAAGAGAAAAACCATTTGAAGGGGAAGAGCGAATAATGATACATTCTCCGAAAGTGGCAACCTACGATCTTCAACCTGAAATGAGTGCCCCTGAAGTAGCCGATGCGGCAAGTGATTTTCTAAATGAAAAACAGCCGGATCTAATGGTATTAAATTTTGCCAATGCTGATATGGTTGGGCATACCGGAGTTTATCCGGCTATTCAAAAAGCGGTGGAAACTGTTGATATGAAGTTGCAACAAGTAGTAAATACTGGGCTTGAATTAGGTTACTCATTTATTATAATAGCGGATCATGGAAATTCGGATCATGCGATCAATTCGGATGGAAGTCCAAATACAGCACACTCATTAAATCCGGTTCCAATTATTGTAGTTGATGATAAAGTAAAGAAGGTAGAAAATGGTGTTTTGGCCGATTTGGCTCCTACAATCTTTAAGATCATGGGAGTTGAGAAGCCCGATGTGATGACGGGGAGATCATTGGTTTAAATAAT
>JAUVAY010000121.1 GCA_030591505.1 Flavobacteriales bacterium
CAAACAACGAAAAGAAACCTTGTGTGCGATAGCAGCGCTTAAATAATTTTGCATTTATCATCAAAATATATTTATAAGCTATTAGCGGCTATTTAATATAATGACCAATTATAGGACATGGATGATATTCCTTAGAATCGCATAAAAAATTTAATCCAATATAAATGTAAGAGAAATTGATTCCTCGAAGAGCGTTTTCTATTTACGAGCCTTAAGCGAGGATAGCGAAGCGGTGACATAATATGCATTATAGGATCAATGAGATGTGTGTAGGGAGGAAATTGCGTAAGTAAATATTATTTAGAAAAATTATACGTGTTAGATGGTTCCGTAAATTGCTTTACAGGACGAATGTCCGGGGGACATTTGGGCCAGGCAGTGTGTAGGCATAGTTATAAGACTGCCTACGGCCGTCATTATAACCGGTATTATGTTAACCAGCAAAGCTATTACGCAATTTACTAGCATTGTCCTATAATTAATATTATGTTAAATAGAGTTTTTGACGATTCCTTGACAATTCGATTATCCTTTACCCTATCTTCGTCCTCTCAAAAAACAAAACCCAGACAATGAAAAATATTTTATCCCTTCTTTTTGTATTTACTTTTCTTTCTTCAAATGCACAATACACGACTCCAGGAACTGGAGTGATCTGGACTTTTGATTCCTTAGTTGTTCATTCCAATGGAACGGTAATTTCTAATTCTGATAATAATTTTCAAATCGACAACGCTCTTACTATAGCTGAAACAGATTTTATAACTGGTATTGGTGTAGAATCAATTTTAATAGAATCAAGTGTCCTTGTTACAATCTCTGGGAGTTTAATAATCGATAATTCAGATACAACTTTAATTTCGGTTGCTGCTGCTGATGCATATTATAGCGGATTTAGATTCGAGAGTTCTTCTGCAGGTCTATTTAGAAAAGTTAATTTTGAATATGGCGGTGGTTTTAAAGTATTAACCAGCACTTTTACTATAGATAGCTGTATTATTAGAGAGTTTAATAATATTAGTACTACCGGAGCAGCTATTGAAGTATCAACTGGTCAGCCAATTATTTCTAACTCTCTCTTTATTAATAATATAAGTGCGGGAATCTCCTCTGCAGCTAATGCTTCAGTAGCTCCAATTATTTCTAATAACTTGTTTCAAGGAAATAACACATCCAATAGTAACCGACCGCAAATTAATATGGGACCTTCAGGATCTGCTGGTACAACCATAATCACTGAAAATACAATTATGGGTAACCCAGACCATGACCAAGTCGGTGGAATCGCTTTTTCTTCTCTTTTTGGAACAGAATCTACTGTTCTTATCGAGAATAATCATGTTGAAGATAATCGCTATGGTATTGCTGTTATTGGAAATGGGATCACAGCTACTGTTAGAGGGAATACATGTATCAATAACAATACTCAGGATGATCCTTTATTGGGTGGTTCCGGTCTTAATTTTAATGCCTCTGCTTCTACTAGTTCAGCTATTGTTGCTAACAATACAATTACAGGAAACCACTGGGGAATCACTATACAAGGGGTTTTTGGAATAAATATGGGCGATGGATCTATAGAAAGTCCGGGTCATAATTCATTCGATGAAAATGGAAATAGCGATGAGCTTTTTGCCCTCTATAATAACTCTCCTAACCCGGTCTCAGCACTAGACAATTGCTGGATTTCTTCTCAAAGCTATACACTTGCTGAAGCTGAAGATGTGATTTTCCATCAAGTGGATGATATTTCCTTGGGCCTCGTAAGTTTCGATCCAATGTGGAATTGTAACCTTTGGCTTGCTATCGAGGAAACTCATTTAGAAAATGAACTCCTACTCTATCCAAATCCGACAACTACTGATGTCACTATTGAGTTCAGCGGCAGTATTGATCTCTTAAAAGTCTATTCTCTTTCCGGAAAGTTGATCTATACTCAAAATTATAAATTGGAGTCTCCTATTTCACTTACTACAAGTAGTCTTACGCCTGGGGTGTATTTTGTGGAGTTGAGTGGAGATGATGGGGTTGAGAGAATTAAGTTTGTGAAGAGGTAGTTTATACTAGAGTTTCTCGCAAAGAACGCAAAGATTATTCGCAAAGCACGCGAAGTTTTTTAGAGTTACCTAAATAGGTTTCGACAAGCTCAACCTGACATGACAGTGAGCGACGCTTTTTGCCTGTTAAAAGCTACCCTGTCTAACTTTGCGAATCGATTTATCGATTTTGAGTTTTGTTTTTTACCTTTTCCTTAGCGCTCTTTGCGTGAACCTTTTAATCATTTTTCCCCAACGCTCTAAGAATTCGCTCATCACGTCCATATATATCCGGCAAAAAAAACAACTTCCCATCTTCATTAACCCCTGCCGTCCAGTACATTAGATAGATCGGAATCTTCTTCTTTAATCGCACACTCATCGTTTGTGCACTATCAATTACCGTCCGGATAGAATCCATGGTCCAGTTAGTATCCTGCTTTGACAAAAGAAATTCAGAAAAATCAAGTGGGTTTTGTAAACGAATACATCCATGTGAGAAAGCCCGTTCTTCTTTTGCAAATAAATAACGTGAAGGGGTGTCATGAAGATAGATCGCATACTTATTCGGAAATAAAAACTTCACCCTACCCAGTGCATTTTTGGGTCCTGGTTCCTGACGAATAATATAAGGAAAATACTCTTCCGTATAGTCACTCCAAACAATTCCAGAATCGCTTTGCACCTCCCCTTTTGCATTGATTATCACCATATTGTTCTTCTTCATATACAAAGAATCGCGTATCAATTTCGGCAAGGTCTCGGTCGAAGAAATACTATGCGGCAATGTCCATGTTGGATTGAAGACTACATATTCCAGGTTATCACGAAAAACAGGAGTTTGTTTCTCATCTCTCCCCACCATTACCTTACTTTTATAGGTCACCCTTCCTGAATCTGAATAATACATTTGATATCCGGCAATATTTACAATAATAAATTCATTGAGTTCTCCTTCCAATACCCAGCGACTTCGTTCCATATTGACCTTTACCTTATTCAACTTCGACTCAGCACTCTCATTTAATGCATTGAAACTGTGTTTCCCAATAACACCATCAGCAATCAATCCACTTTGTTTCTGATACAATTTCACTTGCTCCACCAGTAGTTCATCATAGTAAAAAGAACTGTCATATTCAATATCATAACCCTCAATGATCAATCGATTGCGAAGCATAGGAGCCAAAAATGTACTATCAAAAGGGTGGACTGTTTTTATTATAGGTAATGAATCCCATCCTCCTGTATGAATGATATTTGTATAGTTAATAATACCATTCCGTAGTACTGAATATCCTTTTGTATTCGGAGTCAAACCTTCAAAATATTCTGCTATTTTTTCATTTGATATCGCTACAATAAACTGTTCCATCGCATCATTTGCTAAATTCCTAGTAAAGAAATTCCATGAAGGATATAAACTCTCCGGATCCAATTTGCCTTGTGTTAAATGATCAGCATAAACCATTAGTCCGTCACTTAATAAAATATCAAAGATAGCCTCTGATTCACGGTCACTGTGCTTTTTTCTGAGGTAAGTATTTAGGTCTAAAATTCGCTCTAAATGGTAATCTTTTGGATTTAAGCCTTCCTTCCATGCCATAATTAACTGTCGAATGGCTTCATCTGACTTAAGAGTGTCTTGCCAAAGTAATTTATATTCATGTATGGAATACAATTCATGAAGGGCGTTTTCTCCAAGGATGTCCTCCCCTATCAGATTATTCTCCTTTCCAAGTTGAATACTGTCAAGAAATAAATGGAGATAATTAGTAGTGTCAATAATTATACTAAGCGATTGAATATCGATTTGAGTAGTATCAATACTCGCAGCAATAGGAATATTAGCTGGTTTATTGCTCTTACAGGACTGAACCAAATAGAATGCAATAAGTAATACGTTTAGGAGATATACTCTTTTCATTCAATCAAATATAATGATTGAAAGTACTATTAATACGAAGGTGGTTAATTTCTTGCTGAGGAATAAATGAACAAAAGACTTTTATCCTTTATAAACTCTATGACTTCTTCATAATTTTCGGATGGAAGCGCAGGACAGCCCCATGATCTACCCAATCTGTGATTCTTGTTAATATAATCGCTGGAGACATAATCAGCACTGTGAACAACGATGTTACGTTCTCTTGCATTATCGTTTAAGCCTTTCTCTAAACCATCCAATCGTAATGAAAGTCCATGCTTACCAAAATAAGTGTTATCTGTAAGATAAAAACCAAGACTGCTTTGATGTGAATTGACTCTATTTGAGAAATCCTTCGCTTGCAACTCCCCTGTTTTCTGACCATGTGCCACAAAAGAGTTAAAAAGAACCGTATGAGAAAGAAGGTCAACTACAAAAAAACGTTTTTCATTTGATGTTTTATCAAAGTCAATAATGGTGATCACATTGGAATTTTCAATAAGTCCTTTCTTTTTATAATTAATAAAACCTTGATAGGCTTCCAAAAAGATAAAGTAATTTAATTCCTTAGCTTTTAAGTCTTTATAAATTGAATTCGCCGTACTATCAATTAAGTATGATTCTTTAAGTACTTCAATGGATGGAGAAAACTCGTTTGAGGATGGTTTGCTTGCAAAAGATGGTGAAGCCATCAATAGGAATGCTATAATTAGCATTGTTAAACTAAATAAATATTGTTTTGCTTTTTTCAAACGTGTCGCGAAAATAGAAAAGCCAACGATATTTCTAAGTGATTTTAGTAACATTATTTCAACAACTGCTTTTTATTTTATTGTGATTTAGCATTATAAGGTATTATTATACAGTTTATAAGAAGTTTTGTTTCGATTAAAAGAGATTAATATTATTTCGTCTAATAAATTCGATTAGATAGTTATCCAAGCAAGTAATCGTTAAGTTTACATAAACTGATAAACGGCAAACTATCAGTATAAATTCTAGTCAAAACCATATTTCTTTCAGTACTTTTACGCCTTTAATTATTAATAGATAAAAGATTTAAATGATCATGAGAATAATCGCAATAGCTATTACATTATTTATCGGAATTCAAACAAGCTCAGCTTGTACAAATTACCTTGTCACCAAAGGTGCATCAACTGATGGATCTACAATGATCTCTTATGCTGCAGATTCACACTTACTTTATGGTGAATTGTATCACTGGCCTGCCGGAACATGGCCTGAGGGCACTATGATGGATATCCACGAATGGGATACAGGTAAACATTTAGGTCAGATCAAACAAGCGAGTGTTACTTATAATGTTGTAGGTAATATGAATGAAAATCAAGTTGCAATTGGAGAGACAACCTACGGAGGAATAGACACTTTAAAAACACAAGAAGGGGCTATTATGGATTATGGAAGTTTGATCTATGTTGCATTGCAACGTTCTACATCTGCTCGCCATGCTATTAAAATCATGACCGATCTTGTTGCTGAATACGGTTATTACAGTTCAGGTGAGTCTTTTTCTATCTCTGATAAAGATGAAGTATGGATAATGGATTTTATTGGAAAAGGAAATAAAGAAAAAGGCGCTGTTTGGGTTGCAAGACGTATTCCTGATGGTTATGTTTCTGGTCATGCAAACCAAGCAAGGATCACAACCTTCCCACAAAAGAAAGCTAAGAATAGCATCTCTTCAGATAAAATGAAGAAATTATATGATGAAAATGTAGACTGTATCTATTCTAGCGATGTGGTTTCATTTGCAAGAGATATGGGGCTTTATACTGGAAAAGATGAAGATTTTTCTTTTTCTGATACTTATGCTCCTGTAGATTTTGGAGGTGCTCGTTTCTGTGAGATCCGTGTTTGGACGATGTTCAATAAAGTGAGCGGTGGAATGGACGAAACTTGGGAATATGTAAAAGGGAATATCGAGCATGCAGATAATTTTGCAGATGGTAGACCTAACCCAAATCATTACGCGACCAATAGAATGCCATTATGGGTAAAAGCAGAAAAGAAAATCTCTGTAAATGATATGATGTTTTATATGCGTGATCACCTTGAAGGTACTGAATTGGATATGAGAAATGATGTTGGAGCGGGACCTTTTGGGAACCCTTACCGATGGAGACCATTGACATGGAAAGTAGATGGTGTTGCTTATTGCAATGAACGTGCAACTGCTACACAGCAGACAGGTTTTTCATTCATCTCTCAATCACGTTCTTGGTTACCAAACGAAATTGGTGGTATTATCTGGTGGGGAGTTGATGATGCTTCTGGAAGTGTTTATATGCCTATGTATTCAAGCATAACTGAAATTCCTACTAATTTCGCTGTAGGTAATGGATCCTTAATGGAATGGTCGGAAACAGCAGGTTTTTGGGTTTTTAATGAAGTACAGAACTTTTCTTACACACGTTATAACTTAATTCACCCTGATATTGAAGTTGCTCAGAATAAATTAGAAACAGACTTTGTAGCTGAAATCACAGCTGTTGATAAAGAGGCTGTATTGTTATATGAAAAGGATAAGACGGCTGCTGTAGCTCATCTTAATGCTTATTCGAATAGCGCTGCTGAAAAGACTTTCTCAACATGGAAAGGCTTATATGCTCAACTATTCATGAAATTTATGGATGGGAATGTAAAACTAGCTAAAGAAGTCCCTGAAGGATACAAATATGTAACTCCAGAGCTTGACCAACCAGGATACTCTCAGGATAAATATAAAATGATAATCGATGAGACTGGTGACCAGTTTAAGGTAACGGGTGAATCGCATTAAATGTAAAAGTTTAATAAAGGAGCTTTTTTTGTGATAGAATACTTAAATTAAATGTATCACAGAGGTCCACAAAGAAAAAAAGAGGTTCACAGAGTTGAAAATTATACCATACTCTCTGTGAGTCCTTTGAGAAACTCTGTGATACTTTTTTTCACACTCCCTTGTCCACAAAAAAAAGGCCGCTTTTACAACGGCCCTTTTTCAAAAAAACAAAATTATATTCTACCAACCACCAAATCCAGAGTGGTCAGGACTATTATAATACAAGCCATTTGAACCACCACAAGGGTCATTAACAACAAGTTGAATTATTGCAAATTGCCCCCATACTTCTTCTCCAATTTCAATATTATCGGCTGTATACCAATAACCATCTTGTAAGTAAGCATCAAGTGGTGGAGCAATAATTTTTATGA
Organism: Flavobacteriales bacterium; assembly: GCA_030591505.1. Lineage (GTDB taxonomy): Bacteria > Bacteroidota > Bacteroidia > Flavobacteriales_D > JAHECK01 > JAHECK01. The sequence continues at coordinate 7,186 of JAUVAY010000121.1, forward strand.
ATTCACTATAAGTACATTCATTTCCATCTTCATCAATATATGTTTCAGTCCAATGGTTTGTTAACCAAGCTCCTGAGCCTTGGTAACTATCAAAAGGATAGTGTCTATCAAGCCTTTGGTCTGGAGTAGAAGTGTCTGAAAAAGCACCTTCTCGTCCAATTTGTGTTCCACAATCTTTGTTTGATAACCAGGCGTCATTCCATTTCATAACTAAGTGGACTCCAGGAGTTCCATAATCTCCGTTGTACATATGGGCTTGATAATTATAGCCATTCTCCATGAATCCAATTGTAATAATTTCATCTTTAAGTTCACCGTTATAATAAGTAAGGTGTATTGTTTCACTTTGGATATTATTACATTCGTCTATAACCTTCTCAAACGATTCAGTAGTTAAATCTTTGCTAGTTGTGGCATCATCAAATGATTCTTTCTGACAAGAAATTGTGATTAAAGCAATAATAAACATACTGCTTAATAAATAAATAATTTTTTTCATAATATGGTTTTTTAAGGTGTTTTTGGGTTCTTATTAATTGATTAATCCTAAAGAAAGATTCTGAACCCATTATTATCTTTATTTAAGATATAACGTTATTTAAAACTACGCTGATATATGTGTTAATACAATAGGGTTATTATGATTTATATCAGGAATACATACATGACGTATATCATATATTTATCGACGTAAATTGTTATTATAAAGACGAATTAGGATAATTGGAGATAATATCAAAAAATATTTCACTCAAATCTATGTGAAACTATTTTTGTTCTTTTGGCGCTTTGTGATACTTTTTATTTTTCCTCTTCTTCCCATTCCTTTTATTCTTTTTCTCCCTCCTATTCCTCCCCTACCTCCTTATTAACCCCCATCCCAAACAAAGCAAAATCATACTTCACCGGATCAACAGAATCAAACTTTCGTAACTGAATCATTACTTCCTCTAATGCCTTACTATCGTTTTGTTTTCTACTAAGAAGTCCTAATTCTCTTGATACATTTCCTGTATGAACATCTAAAGGTAAGTAGAGCGCAGAAATTGGAATATTTTTCCATAAGCCGAAATCCACTTCCTTCTCATCCGATCTAACCATCCATCGCAAAAACATATTCATTCGTTTTGCTGAAGAACCTTTTATGGGGTTAGGAAGGTGTTTCTCACTTCGTTGTAGATGTTCGTCATTAAAGAATATCTCTTTGAAACTAGCAATAGCAACTTGAAGCGATTCACTTTCAGTGTACAACCGTGTAAAAACATCCTCCAATCCTCCCTCCTCTTTATACATCTTACTAAGTCTATAAATAAAGTAAAGAAGATCATCAGCATTGAATGTCCGATGAACAAATGACGTAAACTGCTTGAGGTCGCTATCTTCATGATGAAGCAAGAAATTATGGGGATCATTATCCATCCACAACATCAATTTCTTAGCATTATTGATGATGGTTTTTCGCTGTCCCCAGGCGATAATAGAAGTTAAAAATCCGGCAATTTCTATGTCTTCTTTTTTAATAAAAAGATGTGGGATTTGTATGGGATCATCTTCTATAAAGTCCAGACATTCATAGTGTTCTGCCTTTTCATCTAAAAATGACTTTAAGTTGTTTTTGTTCATTTATAATTGATAACATAAAAAATGTTATTCATAAGTTCACGCAAAGTCCGCGAAGATTATTCGCAAAGTATGCAAAGAAAAAAAGTATTCAATAAAAACTTTAATTCGCTCCTCTGGAGCTTAAATATACTCACTCCTTCACTTCTTTTCTCACTCCTATTCCTTTTATTCCTCCATTCACTCCTCTTATATAACCCTTCGACAGGCTCAGGGAGGCATGTTAGCCTTAATCTTCAACCCGATTATCATTCACACATTTATGCATTCATTCATTTAAGCATTTTTCCATTCTCACCCACTAATCAACCCATCCTTCATCGTCAACATCCTATCTGCCATTTTAGCAAATCCTAAATTATGCGTGACAATTATAAAGGTCTGGTCAAATTCATCACGAAGCGTGAAAAACAATTGATGCAATTCA
>JAUVAY010000204.1 GCA_030591505.1 Flavobacteriales bacterium
AACCATTACCAATTATACAGAAAAAGAAGGTCTGGGAGGAAATATTGTCTATGGTGTATTGGAAGATCGTCGAGGGGATATTTGGTTTGGATCTTACGGGAAAGGCACCAGTAAACTTAGTCGTTCAATGGTAGAAGGTATTGAAGTAGAAACCTTTACTGTATATACTGAAGAAGATGGACTTAGCTCTAATGATACAGGGCCTAGATTAGAAGACCGCAGCGGAAATATTTGGATTGCGTCCTGGGGGCAAGGGGTAAGCATATTAAAAAACAGACCCTTTAAAAATTATACGAAAAAAGATGGTTTACCCTATGATAGGGTTTACTCGGTTGTAGAAGATAAAGAGGGTGATATTTGGTTTGGCACGGATGGCGGTGGGGCCAGAAAGATTCACCTTGGAGGGAATGAAGATAAAGAGATAGCCTCTATTGTTAGTTGTCCAACGCAAAGGTTTTTAAATGATTATTCCATCTATTCAATGCTAAAAGATAAAGAAGACAATATTTGGTTCGGTGCTAGTAGAGCTGGGATAAGTATTCTTTCAAAAGGTGCTCTAAATAAACCTTATCAGACGGATGTAGATAATGAGTACGTAACAGTTTATTCAGAGAAAGAAGGATTGATAAGTAGATACGTTAAAACAATATTTGAAGATCATTCTGGGAATATTTGGATTGGCACCTATTATGGAATAAGTAAGTTAATTAATAAAGGTCCTGCTAAGGGCAATATTACGCATTACACAGAAAAGGAAGGCTTAAGCGATAATGATGTTAATGAAATAGTAGAAGATAGAAATGGAAATATTTGGATCGCTACCAATGGTGGTGGAGTAAGCAAGCTCACTCAATGGGAAGAGGATGGTTTAGTGAAGGAGAATATTACACATTATACCGAAAAAGAAGGTTTATGTAATAATTATGTGAATACACTACAGGAAGATAACAATGGGAATATTTGGCTAGGAACCGAGTTTGGATTGGATGTTATAAACCTTGGCAGAAAGGCTGATTCTACAAAAATAAACTTCACACATTACACAAGTAAAGAAGGCTTGACTAATAATATTATCCAGTCATTAGTTGAAGATAAAAATGGACATATATGGGTAACTACAAAGTCCGGGTTAAATGAATTGATTTTTGAAGAAAATATTGATGGCAAAAAAAACAGATCAACTATCGCTAAAGAGATAAGAAAGTATGGAAAATATGATGGTTTAAAAGGAACGGATTTTATTGGAAACAGTGCATATTTAGATAATAAAAACCGCATGTGGTTGGGTGCTACTAAAAGCCTGAATATGTTGGATATGGACCAATTTACAAGTTCTCAAAACCCACCTAAAATTCATCTTAGCAGTATCGATATTAATGAACGGTATATAGATTATCATAATCTTAAACAAAATGATAGTACCGGCTTTAGCTATAGCAATGCAATTCCCTTTTACAATTATCCCGAAAACCTGGTTCTGGATCATAACAAAAACCATTTGACCTTTCACTTTTATGCCATAGATTGGGATGCGCCACTTAAAATTCAATACAGCTACATTATAGAAGGTTTAAATGAAAACTGGAGTAAAGTAAGTAAAGAGACCAAAGCCGACTATCGAAATATTCCTTATGGTTCCTATACCTTTAAAGTTAGTGCTATAGGCGAAAACGGTAATTGGAGCGAGCCATTTGAATATGAATTTACCATCGATCCGCCCTGGTGGCATACATGGTGGGCCAGAATGATCTATGCAATAATCCTGCTACTTGGTGTTTTAAGATTTCATTACTGGCGTACTGCAAGTTTCAAAAAACGGCAGGAAGAATTAATTGAAGAAGTTAGAATAGCAACCATAGTAATTCGTGCGAAGAAGGAAGAAGCAGATATTCAAAGGGCCAAAGCCGAAAAATCTGAGCAATTTAAGCAGCAATTCCTTGCCAATATGAGTCATGAAATCCGAACACCTATGAATGCGGTCATGGGGATGACAAACCTGTTACTCGATAAAAATCCAAGAAAGGATCAGTCTGATTATCTCGATGGAATTAAAAAATCGAGTGACAACTTATTGCATATTATCAATGACATCCTCGACCTTTCAAAGATTGAATCCGGGAAAATGGAACTAGAGCATATTGATTTTTCATTAAGGAACTCTATAGGCCATGTTAAGAAAATTCTTAATCACCGGGTCAATGAAAAAGGCCTGGAGCTTCACACAAGTATAAAACCTAATGTGATAGATGTGGTGCTGGGCGACCCTGTCCGCCTGAACCAGGTACTCATCAACCTTGCAGGCAATGCCATAAAATTTACTGAAAAGGGAAGTGTTGTTATTGAAGTAAGCCATGAACACAAGGGGATTAAATTTGCCATAATTGATACCGGAATAGGGATACCCAAAGATAAACTACAAAAGGTATTTGAGAATTTCGCACAGGCGAATGCATCAGATACCCGAAAATACGGAGGTACAGGTTTAGGATTGAGTATTTCACGTCAATTGGTTGATATAATGGGAGGCCATATTTCTGTTGAGAGTGATGAAGGTTTTGGAACTACATTTTCCTTTATCGTGAACTTTGATGAAGGCTCTTCCGAAAGGTTAGAACAACGATTGGCCTTAGAGAAAAGTGTGGATGGGAGTATCTTAGATGGATTAAAAATCTTAATAACTGACGACAATGAATATAACCGGATTGTTGCCAGGGATACACTAAAATCGAAAGCAAATGTTGAAGTATATGAAGCAGTAGATGGGCAAGAAGCAATAGATATGGTTGGTAAAATGAAATTTGATGTAATCCTTATGGACGTCCAGATGCCCAGAATGAATGGATTTGATGCGACACGATATATTCGTTCAGAATTTGAAAGTCCGATTAAAGATACGCCCATTATAGCATTGACTGCAAGTGTACTGCGTACCGATCTTGATAAATGTAAGCAAGCGGGAATGGACTCATATATTCCAAAGCCTTTTAAAGCACAACAACTCATTACGGGAATTGCGCAAGTGTTGGGTATTGAACTGAAAGTTAAAAAGAGCGAATCAAAAGAGAAAACACCATTCACAAAACTTTATTCAAATAAGAGCAGCATTACCAATATGTCATATCTAAATGATTTTTGTGATGGCAACCAGGAGAAAATGAAAAAATACATAGGTATGTTTACATCATCTGCTCCGGGTTTAATTGAAATAATCAACAAATCTATGGAACAGAATGATCTGGAAAATATCGCCAATCAAGTCCATGGGTTCAAAACCAAATGGATTATGATGGGAATGACAAGCACAAAAGATTTGGCAATTGTATTAGAAAAACAGTGCAGAGAAGGTGCAGATATTAAAGGCATTACAAATAATATTGATTTATTGATAGAACAAATTGATAAATCGATGGTTGAATTAGAACAGTAATTTATTATT
>JAUVAY010000081.1 GCA_030591505.1 Flavobacteriales bacterium
ATCTTTTTTGCCGTAGGATTTGAGACGACAGCACCAATCAATGCTTTATCGGTAATTCAAGCATACAAATTAGGATTGAAAAACTACTCCATTCTTGTTTCGCATGTTCTAGTACCTCCGGCAATGGAAGCTATTTTATCTGACCCTTCATCTAAAATTGATGCCTTTTTAGCTGCGGGACATGTAAATACTGTTATGGGATATAAAGAGTATCACCCAATTTCAGAAAAATATAAAACCCCAATTGTTGTTACGGGCTTTGAGCCTCTAGATTTACTTGAAGGGATTCTAATGGCGGTCAAACAATTGGAAAAGGGCGAATATGAAGTACAGAATCAATATTCCCGATTAGTTTCAGAAGAAGGAAATATACATGCCCAAAAAACGATACATACCGTATTTGAAGTGGCTTCTCATGATTGGAGAGGAATAGGAACTATTGATGATAGTGGATATCGTATCAAGGACAAATATGTTGATTATGATGCGGATAAAAAGTTTAGCATCGATATTAAAAAACATGAAGAAAATGTGGATTGTATTGCAGGAGAGATATTAAGAGGATTAAAAAAACCCTTCGAATGCAGTCAGTTCGGTAAAAAGTGCACTCCTGAATTTCCTTTAGGAGCGCCAATGGTATCAACAGAAGGAGCATGTGCTGCATACTATCATTTCTCACATAATTTATTCGAAAACGTTTAATATTAATGACTCAAGAAAATACTCACCCCTTATCAGAACAGTATCCCATGCCACCAATGGATACTGATATTATCACTTTAGCCCATGGAAGTGGAGGTAAATTGACAAACCGACTTCTCGATGCAGCAATATTTAGCTTATTCGATAACCCAATGCTGAAAAAACGCGGCGATGGAGCTGTATTCGAAGCAAAAGGAAAACTTGCCTTTTCGACAGATAGTTTTGTCGTCTCTCCAATTTTCTTTCCTGGGGGTAATATCGGCGAATTAGCTGTCAATGGTACAGTAAACGATGTAGCAATGTGTGGAGCTATTCCGACTTATATCTCACTTGCATTGATCATAGAAGAAGGAATGAAGGTGACCGATCTCTGGGAAATCCTTCTCACCATACGAAAGGCATGTGTTGAAGCCGGTGTAGAGATCATAACGGGAGATACTAAAGTTGTGGAAAGAGGAAAAGGAGACCAGATCTTTATCAATACTACCGGAGTGGGAAATATGATAGAAGGAATTGATCTTGATACGAAGCATATAAAAGAAGGGGATAAAATAATTGTCAGTGGTACAATCGCCGACCATGGAATGGCTATTTTATCCAAAAGAGAAGGGTTGCAGTTTGAATCTGATATTAAGAGTGATACCCAATCCTTAAATGATCTGACCTCTGAACTGCTGAATAGATACTCCTCTTCCATTCACTTATTTACTGACCCTACACGAGGTGGTGTTGCCACTGTATTAAATGAAATTGCCTTGATGACAAAACTGGGAATTGATCTAGATGCTCCAAGTGTTCCAGTAAACAAAACAGTAGCTAGCGCATGTGAATTATTTGGCTTGGATCCACTTTACGTAGCTAATGAAGGGAAATTCCTGACCATTGTTAAAGCAGATAAGGCAGATGAAATACTAGCACATATTCGTAATCACTCTAAGGGAAAAGATGCTGCGATAATTGGTGAATTCGGAAAAGAACATCCCGGAAAAGTGATCGCTAAAAGTCTACTTGGAGGCAGCAGGGTTATTGTTATGCCGGTGGCGGAGCAGTTACCGAGGATCTGTTAATTAAGCTGGGAGTTTGAAGCAGCCTCTCGATACTATTTTCATTTCATTCGCTTCGCTCTTGCAATAAAAATCACTCCTTACCCATCCCCAGCCCCCTCCGAGGAGGGGAACTCGCGTTGGATAATTTTTAACGTTTGTGTCCTTGAGTAAGGTTTAATATTAGAATCCTTCGATCCTTCGACAAAAGCTCAGGATGAACTTACGAAGAGAGCGGTCCCCGAGCTTGTCAGCCATTGGATGATGGTTTTTTCACTTTGAGCTACGAAAAGGGAGAAAATTGTATCGAGGGGCAAGTACTTCATTAGAAGAGAGTACTCTCCGAAGTACCGGTCACATACTGTGACCACTTCAAAACCTATTTATTTTAATAACAAATAATTTACTTCATGCTTCCTTCTCCCAACTCCTTTTCTAGTTTAGAATCATTCTAAATAAAGTCACGTTAATCCAATATTCCCTTGTTATTTCGTAATTTATAGGCTATTAATAATTTCACCTCGAACCTAACATTATCAACAATTGAGTAACACTTATCACATAAGATGGTTTAGTCACACACTTTTGGACCTCCTTTTTATATTTTGCTCCGACTTGAAGCAAAAACAGAAATTAATTAACCTTAAAACAATCATATATCCATGAATTATGGTTTTGTAATAGATAATCGAAAATGCATCGGTTGTCATGCCTGTACTGTGGCCTGTAAATCGGAACATGATGTTCCTGTTGGGGTGAACAGAACTTGGGTAAAGCAAACTGAAAAAGGTACATTTCCTGATACAAGGAGATTGTTTTCAGTTTTACGATGTAATCATTGTGAAGACGCACCCTGCGTAACAATTTGTCCGGTTGAAGCACTCTATACACGTGAAGACGGTATTGTTGACTTTAATAACAACCGTTGTATCGGTTGTAAGTCATGTATGCAAGCTTGTCCTTACGATGCACTTTATATTGATCCGGAAACGCAAACAGCTGCAAAATGTAACTATTGTGCTCCTCGTATCGATGTAGGTCTTGAACCTGCTTGTGTAAATGTTTGTCCAGAACACGCTATTATTAGTGGAGATATGGAAAATCCGGATACGGAGATTGCACAATTATTGTCAAGAGAACAAGTGACGGTAAGAAAACCGGAGAAATCAACTAAGCCTAATGTCTATTATATTGATGGAGACCTGTCTTCATTAAATCCTTCCGCCACGGAAAGAAGCGATCGTTATTTCTGGAATTCGCAATCAAGTGGAGTTGGGCATTATGCGAAATTTGTAGAAGGCTTAGCTAAAAAGAATGATCCTGCTAACCCAAGTGGTGATGTACAGATCAATACAATAAAAAGTACAACAACTACTTATGCCGGTAACACTGGACAATCTTGCGCTGCCGAAACTGAGAAAAATGGATTGAACACAAATGATGCCCGAAGAATATATGATACGCCCGACAAAGGAATCCTTTGGGGATGGGAAGTATCTGGTTACGTTCTTACAAAAGCCATTTCTGCTGGAGTACTTTTAGTTGCTTTCCTTGCCATCCTATTTAACTTTAGTGAAGTAAGTGAAACCACCATTTGGGTGAGTGTGATAGCGGGATTAGTATTCTTAGGTGCAACAGGTGTATTACTTGTAATGGACCTTGATCAGCCTAAGCGGTTCTTATATGTAATTCTACGACCACAATGGAAATCATGGTTGGTTAGAGGTGGTTACTCAATCTCTATCTATGGTTTGTTATTATCCTTATTAGGAGTGTTTACCTTCTTCGAAATGAAAGAAGCCGCAATGGTAACAATGTGGGTTTCTGCAGCAGTTGCTATTATGGTTGCTATCTATACTGCATTCCTATTTGCACAAGCAAAAGGAAGAGATTTCTGGCAGAGTCCAACATTGGCTATACACATGCTCGTTCACAGTTTCATGGCTGGAGCAGCATTCTTTAGTATTACAAATATGCTCTTTGGAAGTTCAGCAGATTGGGATCAATTCCTGAGCTACGTTCTTTATATAGCGATTGGTATTAACCTATTCGTGTTGATCATTGAACTTACAATGACGCATCCTACAGAAGATTCAAAAAGAGTTGCTCATATGATCACCGGAGGACGTTATAAAAATAGTTTTTGGTTTGGAACTGTCCTTATCGGAAATGTAATTCCACTTGTATTGGTATTTATCGGAGGTGGATGGATAACTGCACTTGCTGGTATTCTTGTAATTATTGGAATTTATATCACAGAGAAGATCTGGATAGAAGCTCCTCAACGAATTCAATTAACATAATCTACTATTAATCATGGCTTATAAACATAAACCCACTATTATAGAAAAAATAGCTGAAAGCATCGGTTTGATTCCCGATCTTCATGAAGATTATGGAAGTGATATTCCAAGGCTTACTGAGCCTGGTATACTAACTGATTATCCTCCACCTGAAAAGTGGGATAACTGGGAAGAATATGAATCGAAAGGTTGGGGAAGAAAGGAAAAAAAATCCTACTCCATCGTTCCTACAACTTGTTTTAATTGCGAATCTGCATGTGGATTACTTGCATATATCGACAAGGAAGACAACAGTGTACGGAAGTTTGAAGGAAACCCTTATCACCCTGCCAGTCGTGGAAGAAATTGCGCTAAAGGACCTGCTACAGTTAATCAACTTACAGATCCTGATCGTATCCTCTACCCACAAAAACGTGTAGGAAAAAGAGGTGGAGGAGAATGGGAACGTGTTAGCTGGGATGAGGCTCTCGATGATATTGCAGGAAGAATCCGTAAGGCTTTACAAGAAAAACGTAATAATGAAATTGCTTATCATGTCGGTCGTCCCGGACATGAAGGCTATACAAATCGTGTATTACAAGCTTGGGGAGTAGACGGGCATAACAGTCATACTAATGTTTGCTCTTCAGGAGCGCGTTTTGGTTATAATATCTGGCACGGTTACGACAGACCATCACCCGATCATGCGAATGCTGATTTTATTTTATTGATCTCTGCTCACTTGGAGTCAGGTCATTATTTTAATCCTCATGCTCAACGTATCATCGAAGGGATGATGAATGGAGCTAAGCTGGCTGTAATGGACCCTAGACTATCCAATACGGCTTCTATGGCTGACTATTGGATGCCAACTTATCCAGGAACTGAAGCCGCTGTATTATTAGCAATGGCTAAGATAATCATGGAAGAAGGTCTCTACGACAAAGATTACATGACTAATTGGGTAAACTGGGAAGAATACCTTGAGAAAAAACATCCTGATGTAGAAGTCAAATTCGACAACTTTATATCTACATTAATTGAAGTATATGCTGAATACACTCCTGAATTTGCTGAAAAGGAAAGTGGTGTAAAAGCGGAAATGATAAGAGATATCGCACGCCGAATCGGACGAGCAGGATCTCGTTTTTCGACACATAACTGGCGTAGTGCCGGAGCCGGAAACTTAGGAGGTTGGGCTGTTGCAAGAACACTTCACTTCCTGAATGTATTGACGGGAAGTGTTGGAACTGTTGGTGGTACTTCTCCTAGTGCCTGGAATAAATACAAACCGGAGTTCTTCGATAAGCCACCAGCACAAAAGTTCTGGAATGAAATGCATTTCCCGGATGAGTATCCTTTAGCATTCTTCGAAATGAGTATGCTCCTCCCCCATTTTTTAAAAGAAGGAAGAGGAAAATTAGATACTTACTTCACACGGGTATTCAATCCTGTTTGGACTTACCCTGATGGATTTTCGTGGATAGAAGCTTTATCTGATGAAGATAAAGTAGGAATGCATATCGCTATGACGCCTACATGGAATGAGACTTCTTATTTCGCAGATTATGTGTTACCAATGGGACTTGCTTCTGAGCGTCATGACTTGAATAGTTATGAAACCCATGGTGCGGTATGGATCGCCTTCCGACAACCTGTATTACGTGAGGTTGCAAGAAAGGAAGGAAGACCTGTGAAGTTTACCTATGAGGCTAATCCTGGTGAAGTATGGGAAGAAGATGAATTCTGGATAGAACTTTCATGGAGGATAGACCCTGATGGAAGTTTAGGAATTCGTAAGCATTTCTTGAGTCCGTATAGAGAAGGAGAAAAAATCAATATTGACGAGTATTACCAATATATTTTTGAACGTACCAAAGGATTACCTGAAAAAGCAGCTGAAGAAGGAATGACTCCTCTTGATTATATGAAAAAGTATGGAGCTTTTGAAGTGGAATCGCATGCTTATCAGAAGAATTTGAAAAATGTTTCGAAGGAAGATATGGAAGGAAGTACAGTTGATGAGAAATCCAGAACGATCTATAAGGATGGAAAGTCAATCGGTTTAATGGTTGATGGAGAAGCTTTTGTTGGCTTCCCAACACTATCAAGAAAACAAGAGTTCTTTTCTCAAACGATGATAGATTGGCGTTGGCCAGAGTACGATATTCCTGTCTATATTAAGTCACATATTCATGAAGATAATATGGATAGATCGAAAGGAGATTTTCCTTTAGTTCCAACCTTTAGACTTCCAACATTAATTCACTCGCGTTCAGCCAATTCAAAATGGATGAATGAGATCGCGAACCGGAATCCTGTGTGGATGCATACTTCTGATGCGAAGAAATTAGGTATTAAAACCGATGATATGTTAAGGGTGAATACCGATATTGGTTATTTCGTAGATAAAGTTTGGGTGACCGAGGGAATGAAACCAGGAATTGTTGCCTGTTCTCACCATATTGGAAGATGGAGAAGGCCTGAAGACAAGGTGAATAACAGATGGGGTATGAATACGGTTGATATCCAAAATACTGGAGATGGAAAATGGAAAATGAAAACCATTAAAGGAATTCAACCTAGTGTTAGTAGTGATCCTGATACTTCACGAATTTTCTGGAGTGATGGTGGAGTTCATCAAAACATCACCTTCCCTGTACATCCGGATCCAATTAGCGGAATGCACTGTTGGCATCAAAAGGTAAGGCTTGAAAAGGCTCGTCCTGAAGATGAATACGGTGATATTTCTGTTGATACGAATAAATCCTTTGAAGTCTACAAGGAATGGTTGAGCTGGACTCGCCCTGCTCCTGGACCTAATGGAGAAAGAAGACCATTGCACTTTCCTCGTGCATTGCGACCTCATGATTCTACCTACTACAAAAACAAAAAAGAATCAGAAGGTGACTCTTAATTAATAGTTGAATTTAAAAAACATTCGGTGCAAATAACACCGAATGTTTTTACTTTAAAGGATATTTTGAAAGACAAGAAATTACATAAGATTTTTCCTTTTTTGGTCTGGTGGCCAATGGTTAATAAAGGAACCTTAAAAGCCGACTTAAGTGCAGGTATAACAAATGCGGTAGTCGTATTACCACAAGGTGTAGCCTTTGCGATGATCGCTGGGCTTCCTCCTATTTATGGCCTCTATACCGCAATGATCGTTCCTGTGATTGCTGCTTTATTCGGATCATCCTGGCATTTGATCTCTGGACCAACAACAGCGATCTCTATCGTGCTCTTTTCTTCATTAAGTGAATTTGCAGAACCAGGAACGGAATCATTTATCGCCCTTGCATTTGTACTTACTTTTATTGCAGGTGCTATTCAATTTCTCATGGGAATTGCACGACTTGGAACTTTAGTAAACTTCGTATCACATTCAGTGGTCGTCGGTTTTACTTCAGGTGCCGCGGTATTGATCGCAACAAGTCAGCTGAAACATGTCTTTGGAATAGATACTCCTAAAGGATCTAGTTTTTATGAAACATGGGAATTTATTTCCATTCATTTAAGTGAAACAAATTGGTATGTATTCGCAATATCGATGGCCACTTTATTCTCTGCTATTCTTTTCAAAAAAATATTACCAAAACTTCCTTTCATGCTAATTGCTATGATCATTGGAAGTCTGGTTGCTTTCTTTTGGGCAAGTGGTGTAGATGGAGTTGCATTAGTAGGGAAATTACCGTCAAAACTTCCTTCTTTTGCCATGCCTGAGCTTAATTACGAGAACATTGTAATGCTTACACCAAATGCCTTTGCGATCGCTCTGCTTGGGCTGATCGAAGCCGTAGCTATTGCACGATCAATAGCAACTAAATCGCATCAACGACTCAACGGTAACCAGGAATTTATTGGACAAGGATTATCGAACCTTGTAGGAAGTATGTTTATGAGTTATGCAGGATCGGGTTCATTTACTCGTTCCGGTATCAATTATCAATCAGGTGCGAAAACACCTATTTCTGCAGTATTTGCGGCTGCTTCTCTTGCTTTGATCCTATTATTCGTAGCTCCTTTGACCGCTTATTTGCCAATTGCAGCAATGGGAGGGATTATTTTACTCGTGGCCTATAGTTTGATCGATTTTCATCATATAAAACAAATTGCGAAAACAAGTAAACAGGAATTGATAGTATTACTTGCGACCTTCCTCTCCACCCTATTTTTACATCTCGAATATGCCATCTATATCGGTGTAATTCTATCCCTCGTTTTCTATTTACAACGAATTTCAAAACCTCGGGTTATAAGCATGGCGCCAAATGCAAACCTTCCTACTCGCCACTTAGTAAATACAAAAACGGAAGATGTTGTAGAATGCCCACAATTAAAGATTATTCGAATTTATGGATCACTCTTTTTTGGAGCAATGGAACATGTTGGACAGAATATTGATAAAATTACTGAGGACGGAACTAAAAATGTACTGATCATTGGTAATGGAATAAACCTCATCGATATAGCGGGAGCTGAATTCTTGGTAACAAAAGCTTCTCAACTTAAGGCAAATGGAGGTGCATTATATCTCTGTGGACTCAACGACACGGTTCAGAATTATATGGATAATGGAGATTATACATCGATGTTCGATGCTGATAATATATTTGTCAATAAAGAATATGCTATTGGAGAGATCTACAAAAGACTTGACAAAGCAACTTGTGATGCATGTGAAGTGAAGATATTTAAGGAGTGTAATTGAAAAATACTAGTTTTAATTGTAATAGTCTCTATTCCTTCTTAATCTTCAACGGATTCGACTTACGCTCCATCGGTCCTCTTTTGTATATTACTAATCCATTAAGGAAATTTCGTAAAATTTGATCCTGCAAGATCATGTATTTTGGATGGTCCTCACTTCTGAAAAATGCACCCAATTCGCTTTTTGAAATTTTGAAATCCACAAGAGCCAGTATTTCAACTATTTGATCATCACGTAACTTCAATGCTACTCTTAGTTTCTTAATGATATCATTATTACTTAATGCCATGGCTTTATTTTATATTGCAATTTACTTTAATTGAATAATATTAGTAGTAATAATAGCTAAATATGCAAAAATCAAAAGAAAAACTACATCCACGTAATAAACATCTAGGTCGCTATGATTTTAAAAAATTAATAGTTAGTTATCCTGAGTTAGAACAGTATGTAACACTAAATAAATATCAGGATGAGTCTATCGATTTCTTTAATCCAAAGGCTGTACTCTCTCTTAATACAGCGCTATTAAAGCATTTTTACGAAATTGACAACTGGAGTATTCCTTCTGACTATTTATGTCCGCCAATACCAGGAAGAGCTGACTACATTCATCAAATTGCAGATCTACTAGCAAGTAAAAATAACGACAAGCTTCCAAAGGGTAAACAAATAAACTGTCTTGATATTGGTGTTGGAGCAAATTGCATTTATCCAATTATCGGAAATAAAGAATATGATTGGTCGTTCACAGGGTCTGATATAGATCCCATCGCATTAGAGAATGCAAATAAAATAATCGAATCCAACCCTTCTCTTATAGGACGAATAAAGCTTAGACAACAAGAGAATCCCAAAAATGTTTTTGAAGGGATCATAGAAAAGAAGGAGTTATATGACCTGACCCTATGCAATCCACCATTTCATGCTTCCAAAGCTGATGCACAGGCGGGAACACTACGAAAATTATCAAATCTAAAGTCTGAAAAAGTAGCAAAACCAACATTAAATTTTGGGGGCCAAAGCAATGAACTATGGATTGAAGGTGGTGAGAAAAAGTTCGTGCAAAATATGATAATGGAAAGTAAACAATTTGCTGATTCATGCTTCTGGTTCTCTACATTAATTTCGAAACGAGCAAATCTTAAAAGCGTTTACAAAGTATTAAAAGAGCTTAAAGCTGTAGAAGTAAAAACGATATTAATGGCTACAGGAAATAAAACAAGTCGAATTGTAGCCTGGACATTTTTAAGTAAAAATGCACAAGAAAAATGGATTAAAGAACGGTGGAATAAGTGATCAGTCTAATGTAGAAAGAAAAGATTGTAGAATAATCACTGCACTGATCTCATCTACCAATTCCTTATTTCTTCTTGCCTTTTTTTTGAGTCCACTGTCTATCATCGTTTGAAATGCCATTTTAGATGTAAAGCGTTCATCCATTCGTACAACTTCAATATCCTTGAATGTCCTTTTCAAATGTTTAACAAAATTATCTGTCCCTTCAGCAAATTCAGAAGGTGTATTATCTAAGTTTTTTGGTTCTCCCACTACAAAAAGCTCAACATCATTATTCTTAACATACTCTGTCAAATAATCGATCAGCTCAGAAGCATGCACAGTAGTTAAGCCTGAAGCAATAAGCTTCAAATCATCTGTAGCGGCTAAACCTACACGTTTTCGACCATAATCTATCGCAACAATTTTACTCATAATTATTAAAGAAAAAATATTTAATACAAATCAACAAACCTTGAATTATATTTGCGCAAATATATATACATATGAGAGCGCTTATCGAAAAAGCTTGGGAAAACAGAGATTTATTAAAAGAAACTGAAGTTCAAGAGACCTTAGAGGCATTAATTAAGGACCTTGACGAGGGTAAGATCCGTGTTGCAGAACCAACAAAAGATGGATGGAAAGTGAATGAATGGGTAAAAAAAGGCGTGATCTTATACTTTCCAATCAAAAAAATGGAAACCATTGAAGTGGGACCATTTGAGTTTCACGATAAAATTCCACTTAAGAAAAATTATAAAGAATTAGGTATTCGCGTTGTCCCGCATGCCATAGCCAGATATGGAGCTTACATTTCTCGTGATGTTGTAATGATGCCCTCGTACATTAACATAGGTGCTTACGTCGACAGAGGTACCATGGTTGATACCTGGGCAACTGTTGGTTCTTGTGCTCAAATTGGAAAAGATGTCCATTTAAGTGGCGGGGTTGGTATTGGTGGTGTTCTAGAACCTATTCAAGCAGCACCGGTTATTATTGAAGACGGAGCTTTTATAGGATCAAGATGCATCGTAGTTGAGGGGGTTAGAATTGAAAAAGAAGCAGTACTGGGCGCAAATGTTGTTCTTACCATGTCGACAAAAATAATTGATGTGAGTTCTGATGAGCCTATAACTTATAAAGGAGTTATTCCTGCCCGTTCTGTTGTTATACCGGGAACCTACACAAAACAATTCCCGGCTGGTGAATTTCAAGTACCTTGTGCATTGATCATTGGTAAACGAAAGGAAAGTACCAATAAAAAGACATCGCTTAATGATGCACTTAGAGAGTATAATGTAGCCGTATAATGCAAAAAGTACCCAATAAAATATTGATTATTCAGACCGCATTTATTGGGGATGCAATACTTTCTACTTCTTTGGTAGAAACTTGGAAAAGTAATTATCCTCATTCAACGATCGATATCCTTGTTCGAAAAGGAAATGAAGCTCTATTAGAAAATAACTCATATCTAAATAATATTTTAATCTGGGATAAAAAGAAAAATAAATACGCAAATTTATTTAAACTGATTGCAAAGGTGCGAAATGCTGATTATGATGCTGTCTTTAACGTTCAACGCTTTTTTGCTACAGGGCTGATCACTGCCTTTTCTGGGGCTCAGATAAAAGTGGGCTATAAATCTAACCCCCTTTCCTTCCTTTTTAGCCGATCCATCCTCTTTGATACCAGTAATAATTTGCATGAAACGGAGAGGAATATAAAGCTCCTTCAGCCTTATTGCACTGGAAACTCCCTTCCACCCAAATTATATCCGTCAGGAAAAGACAACGAAGCCTGTGAGCAATATAAAAAGACCAACTATATATGTTTGGCTCCTACTTCGGTGTGGTTTACTAAGCAATGGCCAAAAGAGAATTGGGTAAAATTGATCAAGCATCTATCTTCTACATCGTCAATATATTTACTCGGTGCACCTAATGATTTTGAAGCATGTGAAGAGATCAGGAAGGCCAATAATTCTCCAAATGTGATTAATCTCGCCGGTAAATTATCTTTCCTTGAGTCGGCTTCACTGATGAGAGATGCCACAATGAATTATGTAAATGATTCAGCCCCAATGCATATAGCTTCTTCAATGAATGCTCCTACAACAGCTATTTATTGCTCAACGCTTCCTTCTTTTGGTTTTGGACCGCTATCTGATGATTCAAAGATCATTGAATACAAGGAAGAGCTTACTTGCCGACCTTGTGGTTTACATGGCAAAAAAGAATGCCCAGAAGGACATTTTAATTGTTCAGATACAATAGATCTCTTAATCGAAACTAAAGATAACGTGTAATTGTTGCTACCGACAAGGATGTCCCGTCGGGACAAGTATGAGGAATGGCAGAAACTTGATACTGAATAGTAATCTTTTTTCCATCTACTTTGTTTCCCTCACTTAAGCCTGCAGCAAAAAATACAGTTCCTTCAATATTAAGTAACCATCCACAATCATCATCAATAACAGTGGTATCATAATAAGTAGAAGTTTTAGTACAGCTTTCTGTTAATAATATAGTAGCAGAGCTAAAGATAAGGAGAAGAAGTATGATTTTTTTCATATTGAAATTCTATTGAATTACAAAAATAGACTAAATCGAACTGCTTTGTTATGTTCCTAAAAATAAATATGATAAATATTAGTGCTATTCAAGCAATAAGACTAATATAAACCAACTTTCAAACTGATTCATATCATTATTTAGCTGCGATAATCATGATAATATTGTGTTCTAAATATAACTGAAATGATAAAGAAGAGATCTTGGGCAGAGCCCTATAAAATAAAAATGGTTGAACCTGTTTTTATTACTGAAAGAGAAGACAGAGTTAAAGCGATTGAAGAGGCAGGATATAACACTTTTCTGCTAAAATCGAAAGATGTATATATTGATTTACTTACTGATAGTGGGACTTCCGCGATGAGTGACAGGCAATGGGCAGGAATGATGATGGGTGATGAAGCTTATGCCGGAAGTCGAAATTTTTATAATTTGGATGAGACCATAAAAAAATATTATGGCTATAAATATATTGTCCCTACTCATCAAGGACGTGGTGCTGAGAATTTGATTTCGCAGATCATGATCAAAGATGGCG
>JAUVAY010000127.1 GCA_030591505.1 Flavobacteriales bacterium
GCATTAATTGGAAATACCTATGAAGAACTTATTGCTGGTCAAAAAGTTTATCCTTGGAATGGTAATTACCTAAGAAATGATAATTATAAAAATACTTTTTATGGTGACCTTGCAGCTAACTTTGTTAGAGGACGTGGTGATTATATGGGTGTTGCAGGTCATTTAAATGATGGCGCTGATATTACTGCTCCTGTTTATGATTATTGGCCAAATGATTTTGGTTTATATAATATGGCAGGTAATGTAAGTGAATGGGTAATGGATGTATATCGTTCAACTAGTTTTGAAGATGTAGAAGAATTCAGACCTTACCGTGGTAATGTATTTAAAACAAAAATTTTAAATCCAGATGGTAGTACTGCTGACAAAGCGGATGGAATTGATTATGATGTAAATGGTATCAAAACTTACATAACAAAATTTGAAAGAACAATGCAAGGAAGATCAACTCCTGAAGAAGCTAGTTTGATTTCGAATGTGAGTACAGCAGTTGAAGATGCAGAACAGATGGTTGCAAATGATAAGGCTGAAGATGCTAATCAAAAAATTCAAGAGACGGTTGAAATGGTTAAAAATACAGACCTCACAATCTCAGCTATGATACTTAAAGGTATCTCGGAAAACATTACGCAGACACCTGGAAACATGAGAATGAGAAATGTTACCGTTGAAGAAAATATTGATCGTAGAAATTATCGTGAGTCAGATAATATTAATTACTTAGATGGTGATCAATCCTCTAGTATTAATTATGAAATAGTTGATGATGAAGATAGTCAAACGCCAATGTATGACTGGGGAAACACCACTTTAGTAAGTGATAGAGCTCGCGTATATAAAGGTGGTGCATGGGATGACAGAGCTTTTTATATTCAGCCTGCTGCACGTCGCTTTTTAGATGAAAGAGAATCAACTTCAACCATTGGTTTCCGATGTGCTATGATAAGATTAGGATCTCCTTCTCTTCAAGGAAGTAACAAGAAATAATTTTCTTAATAAAAATATTCAAACCCTGAGTCTAATGACTCGGGGTTTTTTATTTTAGTATATGTCCATTCAAGAACTCTATCAACTATTTAAAGAATGTAGTTGCGTAACAACTGACACTCGAAATATTACAGATAACAGTATGTTCTTTGCTTTAAAAGGACCTAACTTTAATGCAAATACCTTTGCTAATGAAGCCTTAAAAAAAGGAAGCACTTATGCTATCATTGATGAAGAAACATACTTAGTAGACCAGCGAACTATACTCGTTAATGATGTATTAGAAACATTACAAGAGCTCTCGAAATATCACAGGGAACAATTATCAATTCCTGTCATTGGTATTACTGGAAGTAATGGAAAAACAACTACAAAAGAGTTAGTTCAAACCGTTTTATCAAAAAAATATAAAGTAGCCGCAACAAAAGGCAACCTCAATAATCACATCGGTGTACCTCTTACCATATTAGCTATCCATTCAGAAATTGAAATTGCTATAATAGAAATGGGAGCTAATCATGCCGGTGAAATAGAATTTCTATGCAACATAGCTCAGCCAAACTCTGGGTTGATCACGAATATCGGTATGGCGCACTTAGAAGGTTTTGGTTCTTTGGAAGTAATTATTGAAACAAAAGTGGCATTATATAAATCCTTATCTAAAAATAAAGGAATGGCCTTTGTCAATGCAGAGGATAAACGTTTAGTTGATCTATCAAGTCGAAATGAAAGAATTTTGTTCGGAAATGATAATTCAATCAATGCAAAAGTAATTTCCTCAACATCGCCATTTCTTTCATTTGATCTAAAGGTAAATGGAAAAGAATACAAAGAAATAGAAACAAAATTAGTAGGTAATTATAATATCGATAACATTCTAGCGGCAGTTACAATCGGAAATTACTTCGACGTGGATACACTCACTATCATTTCAGCTCTCAATGCTTACAATCCTGAAAACAATCGTTCTCAATGGCTCAATACAGGTAAAAACAATTTGATCTTAGATGCTTATAATGCTAATCCAAGCTCAACATACTCTGCTATTAGAAACTTTGAATTATTAATTGCAGAGAATAAAATAATTATTTTAGGCGATATGCTTGAATTAGGTAAAATCGAGCAAGAGGAACATCAGAAAATAATCAACCTTCTTAAAAACAACAAAATCCAATCTATCTTGATCGGCCCTGTATATCAATCTTGTTCTGCTGAATCGACTATTAAAAAATTTGCGACTACAGAAGAAGCAAAAAAACACTTGTTAGCTAAGCCTTTATTAAACAAAACAATTTTAATCAAAGGCTCCCGTGGACTTAAATTAGAGTTATTGGTCGAAAACTTATAAAAAAAAAGGCTGGTCATTAAAAAACCAGCCTTTTATAACATCATATTTTTTCCTATTCATTTAATACACCTCTAGAGATAACAATACGTTGGATCTCAGATGTACCTTCATAAATTTGAGTGATCTTAGCATCTCTCATTAATCGTTCTACATGGTATTCTTTTACAAATCCATATCCACCATGAACCTGAATAGCTTCCACTGTGGTTTTCATAGCTGTTTCAGAAGCAAATACTTTTGCCATAGCACCTGAAACATCATAGTTCCTGCCTTCATCCTTATCATTTGCAGCTTTCAAACATAATAATCTGGCTGCCTCAATTTCAGTTGCCATATCCGCTAATTTAAAAGCGATTGCCTGGTGCTTATTGATTTCTCTTCCAAATGCTTTTCTTTCTTTCGAATAGGCTAAAGCTAATTCATATGCACCTGAAGCAATTCCTAAGGCCTGACTTGCAATCCCTATCCTTCCACCAGAAAGGACCTTCATAGCGAATGAAAAGCCAAATCCATCTTCTCCAATACGATTTTCTTTTGGAACTTTTACATCCTGAAACATTAATGAATGCGTATCAGACCCTCTAATTCCTAATTTATTTTCCTTAGGTCCTACAACAAAACCTTCCATGTCTTTTTCAATGATCAAGGCATTGATACCATGATGTTTCTTTTCAGGATGCGTTTGTGCAATTACAAGATAAACAGATGCTGTACCACCATTAGTGATCCAGTTTTTAGTTCCATTAACTAGATAATGATCTCCTTTATCCTCAGCAGTCGTTCGCTGAGAAGTTGCATCAGACCCAGCTTCTGGTTCAGAAAGACAAAAAGCTCCAATTATTTCACCTTTTGCTAAAGGAGTAAGGTATTTTTGCTTTTGCTCTTCCGTACCGTATTTTTCAAGACCCCAACACACTAAAGAATTGTTAACAGACATAACTACAGAAGAACTTGCATCAATCTTTGAAATCTCTTCCATTGCCAGTACGTAAGAAACAGAATCCATTCCTCCTCCTCCGTATTTTGGATCGACCATCATTCCTAAAAACCCCAATTCACCTAATTGCTTTACCTCTTCTGTAGGGAAAGTTTGATTTTCATCACGTTCTATAACCCCTGGAAGTAATACATTTTCGGCAAAATCACGCGCAGCATCTCGTACCGCTTTTTGTTCTTCTGTTAAATCAAAATTCATACTATCTATTTATATTGGAAATGACTAATTTAAGGTCTCAAATTTACATCAGTTTAAGCGATTAGCAAAGTCAATTACTATGAAATCTAAATACCACATTATAGGCTTAATGTCAGGCACTTCTCTAGATGGATTAGACCTTGCATATTGTACATTTGATTCTAAACCTCCTTTTTTCACAATCAATTATTTCGAAAGCTCACCTTATTCTAAGGAGTGGAAAAAACGTTTACAAGACGCTGATCAATTAAATGCCAGAGAATTTGCTGTTTTAGATGCAGAAATCACTTCCTTATTTTCATCTTTAATTAAAAAATTTATAACTAAGCGCTCCATTACTAAAATTGATGCTATTTCCTCTCATGGCCACACTGTTTTCCATCAACCTCAATCAGGCTTTACAGTTCAAGTCGGAAACCCATCTTACTTAGCTGCCAAAACAGGTTTTACAGTAATTGGAGATTACAGAACAGCTGATATTGCATTGGGAGGACAAGGTGCTCCTCTTGTACCCATTGGTGACAGAGAATTATTTTCTGATTATAAAAACAGAATTAATTTGGGTGGATTTGCTAATATTAGCTTTGAGAAAGACAATAATACCTTTGCTTTTGATGTTTGTCCAGCAAATATGGCGCTTAACCTATTTGCTAATAAGCTTGGCTATGATTACGATGATAAAGGCAATATTGCCAAAAGCGGACAATTATCAACTGCTTTATTATCAGAATTAAATCAGTTGGAGTATTATCATCAGGTAGGTCCTAAATCCTTGGGAAAAGAATGGTTTAACAACAGCTTCTATCCTATTTTAGAAAAATCGATGCTTTCAGAAGCTGATATTTTGTGCACCTTGGTAGAACATATTGCAATACAAATTGACAAAGTAATGATCAATGGGAATTGCCTGCTCAGTGGTGGTGGAACGCATAATGATTTTCTAGTGGAACGAATCAGAAAACTATCTGAAAATAAAATTACTATTCCTGATGGGTCCATCATTGATTATAAAGAGGCATTGATCTTTGCATACCTTGGTTATCTGCGCCTAAAAGAAAAAATTAATGTGCTAAAGTCGGTAACAGGAGCTTCTAAAGATCATATTTCGGGAACCATCCATCTGCCTTGAAGGATTGCGCTACAAATTCAGGGAAATTCATGAGAGAAATAATGAACCTGAAATTGTGAAGAAAGGACCTTCTTTTTATTTCAACAACTGCTTATTAAGTTATACTTTGCTTCAAAATTTTTGACTATGGATATGATGATAATTACGGTGTTCATTATTGGTTATTTAGCCATTGCATTAGAACATCCAATTCATGTTGATAAAGGGGCTTCTGCCTTGATACTAGGTATGTTAACGTGGGCAATATATGTTTTTACTATACCTGGTGACGCTTCTGAAGTACATCACATAATTGAACATGGACATGATGGTCAGGGTGGGCTAATTCATCATCTATATGACATTGCCAGTATTTTATTCTTTTTACTTGGTGCTATGACCATTGTTGAAACAGTGGATTCCTATGACGGATTTTCAGTGATCACAAAAAGAATTAAGACTACGAATAAGGCAAAGCTGTTATGGATCATTGCAGTACTAACGTTTTTCTTTTCTGCAGTGCTCGATAACTTAACAACTACAATTGTTATGGTTTCCTTACTTCGAAAACTTGTTGATGATAGGAATACCAGATTATACTATGTTGGTATGGTTGTGATTGCAGCAAATGCAGGAGGCGCATGGTCGCCAATTGGTGATGTGACGACAACGATGTTATGGATCGGAGAACAGCTTACCACCCTCACTATTGTTAAAGAACTTTTTCTGCCTTCTTTAGTGACTTTATTAATCCCTCTAACCATCCTTTCCATCACTATGAAAGGAGATGTTGAAAAGCCTAAATTCGTTTCTAATGGTGATCTAGATATTCCTGAAAATGAAAAAAGATTGGTCTTTGCAATGGGTGTACTTGGACTATTATTCGTTCCTGTATTTAAAACCGTTACGCATTTACCTCCATTTATGGGAATGATGTTGAGTTTAGGAGTTATATGGTTAACCACAGAATTACTCAACCGTAAAAAACGTGATGAAGTTAAAAGTAAGTTAAGCGTTTTACATGTCTTAGGTAAAATAGATACTTCCAGTGTATTATTTTTCTTAGGTATTTTAATGGGAGTAGCCGCACTTCAAGAAGCGGGTTTCTTAAATACTGTTGCTGAATTACTTCGAGAATCTCTTGGTAATATATATAGTATAAATATCGCCATTGGCCTTATCTCTGCGATTATTGATAATGTTCCGTTGGTTGCGGCATCTATGGGTATGTATGAAGTTACTACTCCAGAAATGCTTCAAGCTGCAACGCCTGAAAATGTTGAATGGTTAGGCTTTTTTGTTCAGGATGGTAAGTTCTGGCAATTTCTTGCCTTTTGTGCAGGGACGGGTGGATCTGCATTGATCATAGGATCTGCTGCTGGTGTAGCAGCAATGGGTTTAGAACGTATTGACTTTATATGGTACTTGAAAAAGATGTCTGTACTTGCCTTACTTGGTTATTTTGCAGGAGCATTTTTCTATATTCTTATTCAATAATTTAATCGCAACTATTGCGTTCCTATAAAAGCAAAACTTAAAATATGTATCTATTCTTTCAATTAAATGACCTTTCTGAAGGAGAAGAAACTACCTCTATGGTAGAAGATATTGTCCAAACTGAAGAGACATTATCGATAATGGAGCTGATAATAAATGCGGGATGGTACATCATGATCCCACTTGCAATTTTAGGTTTTATTGCTGTTTACATCGCTATCGAAAGATATTTTGCCATTCAAAAAGCCAATCGAGTTGATCGTGATTTTATGGACAGGATAAAGGATTATATTACGGATGGGAAAGTTGAATCCGCTAAGGATTATTGCTCAAGTCAAGACAGTCCGATGGCTAGGATGCTTCAAAAAGGAATCAGTAAGATGGGAAGACCTATTAAAGAAATAAGTGCTTCCATCGAGAATACAGGAAAACTTGAGGTCTTTAAAATGGAAAAAGGTCTATCGATATTAGCTACCATCGCTGGTGTTGCTCCTATGATAGGCTTTTTGGGAACTGTTATCGGTATGATAATCACTTTTCATGCGATGAAAATTAGTGGTGCTGGAGTAGAAATCAGTAGTCTTTCCGGTGGTATCATGCAGGCGATGGTTACTACTGTTGCAGGTTTAGTTATTGGTATTGTTGCTTATATCGCTTATAATTACTTAGTTACAAAAGTAGACAAGGTAATACACAAAATGGAAGCGGCTTCTGTAGATTTTCTTGATTTATTAGACGAACCCGGTAATTAATAAAAATGGAACTTAAAGGAAGAAATAAAGTTAGTGCTTCGTTTTCCATGTCGTCGATGACCGACTTGGTGTTTCTTCTATTGATATTTTTTATCATCCTTTCGACTATGGTAAGTCCTTATACCCTACCAGTTGATTTACCAAACAGCAGTAATAAATCAAAAGAAAAGCAAAACATAGCAGTGAGGATAGATGAAGATCTGATCTATTCTGTCAATAATCAAATTATTGATAAATCGATTTTAGAAATGACTATTCTTACTACTTCCATAAAGGGTGATGAACGCAAAGTAATTTTGCATGTCGATAAAAAAGTTCCTAGTGGTGCACTTGTTGAAGTACTGGATATGGCCAAAAGGAATGAGTGGAAGATCGTATTGGCAACGAAACCATAAAGTATGGAATCTGTGCGGGACAGAAATAAACAAAAAGCTTTAATCATTAGCATTCTGCTGTATATCGGACTTGCTGTGTTATTTCTATATGTTGGATTAAAGTATCCCGACCCTCCAATAGAAGAAAGTGGTATTGAGATCTCAATGGCTGATTTTGGCTATGACGATACTGGATCTGGTGAAGTTGAACCGAGTGAGAGTATTTCTCAAACAGCGGAAGCTATACAAGAAGTTCAGGAGGAGATCAATGAACAATCTAATGAAGTAGTTCAGGAGGAAGTAGTAACGCAAGAGGAGAGCGAGATAAGTGTTCCAGACGTTGCGCAAGAAACTCAAAATGAAGTCAGCGAAACCACAGAAGTTATAGAGCCTACTGTTGAAGCAGAGCCGGAACCGGAGCCAGAGCAACAGATCAATGAAAATTTACAAAATGCCTTGGGTGCATGGAACGAATCAGAAAGTACAGACAGTGAAGGTAGTCAGTCTGACGCGCAGGGTAATGAGGGAATTGAGTCGGGTAATGTAGAAGGAAGAGGAACTTTCGGTGGCAATGGAAGTAGCTTTGAATTAGGGGGGAGATCGATGATATCTGGGCCTAAAGTTGGAGAAAAACCGACAGAGGAAGGAAGAGTAGTTCTTAATATTTGGGTAGACCGACAAGGGAACATACTTCGTACATCACAAAACTTAAAAGAATCTACGACTACTTCACAGTATTTATTCAGTTTGGCCAAAAAAGCGGCGCAAAAGGCGAAATTTAATCCTTCAACTAATGCTGCTCCTGAGCAGAGAGGTAAAATGACATTCATTTTTATTTTACGATGAATTACAGTGAAACACTTGATTTCATGTTTTCTCAATTACCCATGTTTCAACGAGTGGGTAAGGCCGCCTATAAAGCCGACCTATCAAATACCATTAGATTACTAAGTGCTTTAAATAACCCAGAAAAGGGGTTTAAAAATATACATATTGCCGGGACCAATGGCAAAGGATCTACCTCCCATATTTTAGCATCCATTTTTCAGGAAGCAGGTTATAAAACTGGTCTTTATACATCCCCTCACCTCATCGACTTTAGAGAAAGGATAAAGATCAATGGAGAAATGATAGCAAAAGATGAAGTTGTTGACTTCATAGAAAACATCGCCCCGGAGATCAAGAAAATTAGCCCCTCCTTTTTTGAACTTACGATGGCCATGGCATTTAGCTATTTTAATAAGGAGAACGTCGATATCGCAATTATTGAAACAGGACTTGGAGGAAGGTTAGACTCTACCAATGTTATCAACCCTGAATTAGCTATCATTACAAATATTGGGATGGATCATATGCA
>JAUVAY010000034.1 GCA_030591505.1 Flavobacteriales bacterium
ATCGAATAGGAGATATTGGTTATGCAATTCAAAAATATTCGGAGTCTTTTGGTTATGGAGTAGTAAGAGAGTTGGTTGGACATGGATTAGGTCGTTCGTTACATGAATCACCTGAAGTGCCTAACTATGGAAGAAAGAGATCCGGTTTGAAACTTAAAGAAGGATTGGTATTGGCAATTGAGCCAATGATCAATATGGGAGTGAAGGAAGTTAAGCAGTTAAAAGATGGTTGGACCATCGTTACAGCTGATGGATTACCTTCTGCTCATTTTGAACACGATGTGGCCATCCGAAAAGGACAAGTAGAGGTTTTGTCAACATTTGATTATATAGAAGAAGTATTAAATAAATAATTAATAAATATGGCTAAACAAGCTTCAATAGAATTAGATGGTACGATTGTCGAGGCACTTTCGAACGCAATGTTCAAAGTTTCCCTGGAGAACGGTCATACTATCGTTGCACATATTTCAGGTAAAATGAGAATGCATTACATTAAAATTTTACCAGGAGATAAAGTGAAGCTTGAGATGTCACCCTACGATTTAACAAAAGGTAGGATTACATATAGGTATAAAAATTAAGAGTATGAAAGTTAGAGCATCTGTAAAAAAGAGATCTGCAGATTGTAAGATCGTTCGCAGAAAAGGGCGTCTTTATGTGATCAACAAAAAGAATCCAAAGTTTAAACAAAGACAAGGTTAATAAAATAATTAAATCAAATGGCTAGGATTGCTGGTATAGATTTACCTAAAAACAAAAGAGGAGAGATTGGACTAACCTATATCTTCGGTATTGGAAGAAGCAGAGCAACTGAAATATTGGTTGCCGCTAAAGTTGATGTAAATAAAAAAGTTAACGACTGGGATGATGATGAGTTATCACGTATCCGTACAGAGGTTAACGAAAATTACACCATCGAAGGTGCATTGCGCTCTGAAACCCAAATGAATATTAAACGACTAATGGATATCGGTAGTTATCGAGGTATTCGTCATCGTTCAGGTTTACCTCTAAGAGGTCAACGTACTAAAAACAACGCACGGACACGTAAAGGAAAACGTAAAACCGTTGCTAATAAGAAAAAAGCAGTTAAATAAGACTTAATAAGTTGAAATAATGGCAAAAACAAGTGCTAAAAATAAGAAGAAGGTTAATGTAGAAGCTGTTGGGCAAGCGCATATTCAAGCTACCTTTAACAACATCATCATTTCATTAACGAATAATCAGGGACAAGTGATCTCCTGGTCTTCTGCCGGAAAAATGGGCTTTAGAGGTTCTAAAAAGAACACACCATATGCTGCCCAGATCGCTGCCGAAGAATGTGCTAAAGAAGCATATGGTTTTGGTCTTCGAAGAGTTAAAGTGTATGTAAAAGGTCCTGGTTCTGGAAGAGAATCCGCAATCCGTTCAATCCATAATACAGGAATTGAAGTGATGGAAATAATGGATGTTACACCTCTACCACACAATGGATGTCGTCCTCCAAAGAGACGAAGAGTTTAATTAATCATTAGAAAGAGAAAATTACGATTAACTATGGCACGATATACAGGTCCAAAATCGAAAATTGCGCGAAAATTCAGAGAGCCTATCTACGGTCCTGATAAAGCGTTGGAACGTAAAAATTATGTTCCAGGAGTGCACGGTCCAAATAAGAGACGAAGAAAACAATCTGAATACGCACTTCAGTTGATGGAAAAGCAAAAAGCTAAGTATACTTACGGTATTTTAGAAAAACAGTTTAGAAATTTATTTAAAAAAGCTTCTCGAAATAAAGGGATTACCGGTGAGGTATTACTTCAATATTGTGAGAGTCGTTTAGATAACACTGTATTTAGATTAGGAGTATCTCCTACTAGAGATGGTGCAAGACAATTAGTTTCGCATAAGCATATTACTGTTAACGGAGGAATCGTTAACATCCCTTCTTATCAATTAAAAGATGGAGATGTTGTTAGTATTCGAGAGAAATCTAAATCATTGATCGCTATTACTGATTCATTATCTTCTGCTAATCATAATCATGATTGGTTGACTTGGAATAATGAAAATATGAGTGGTGTATTTATGAATGTTCCACAACGTGAGCAGATTCCTGAAAATATTAAAGAACAACTTATTGTAGAATTATATTCTAAATAATAAACCTTACAAATTAAGATGGCAATATTAGATTTTCAAAAACCGGATAAAGTTGTAATGATCGATTCAAGTGACTACAGTGGTAGTTTTGAATTTAGACCATTAGAGCCTGGTTACGGTATAACAATTGGTAATGCACTAAGAAGAATTCTACTTTCAAGCCTCGAAGGGTTTGCAATAACTTCTATTAAAGCAGAAGGTGTTGACCATGAATTCTCAACGATAAAAGGCGTTATTCAGGATGTAACTGAAATTATCCTTAACCTAAAGCAAGTTCGTTTCCGTCAGCAAATTGAAGGAACGGATGCTGAGAAAGTAATGATCACTATCAGTGGACAAGATAAAATTACAGCTGGTGATATCGGAAAATTCACTTCTGCATTTCAAGTTCTGAACCCAGATCTTTTAATTTGTGAACTTGATTCTTCTGTTAGTCTTAACATTGAATTGAATATCGGTAAAGGACGTGGATATGTGCCTGCTGAGGAAAATAAAGTTTCCGGTGCAGCATTAGGAACAATTTTTATTGATTCTATCTTCACACCGATCAAGCACGTGAAATATGCTATCGATAACTTTCGTGTTGAGCAGAAAACAGATTATGAAAAAATGACGATTAGTCTTGAGACTGATGGTTCAATTAGTCCGAAAAATGCGCTTCAAGAAGCAGCAAAGATTTTAATACACCATTTCCTTCTTTTCTCTGATGAGAAAATTACGCTAGAAATGGATGAGAAATCTGAAACGGAAGAATTTGACGAGTCTGCACTTCAAATGCGTCAAATACTTAAGAAAAAACTTAGCGATATGGATCTTTCAGTTCGTGCATTGAACTGTCTTAAAGCAGCTGATATCGAAAGTTTAGGTGATCTTGTATCGTACAAGAAAACAGACCTTCTTAAGTTTAGAAATTTTGGAAAGAAATCATTAACTGAATTGGAAGACCTTATTGAAACAAATGGGCTTACATTCGGAATGAATGTTTCTAAATATAAATTGGAAAAAGAATAACTATTAATCCAAGTAGGATCCGTTTTTGACGGAAAAAAATTAGTGAGATGAGACACGGAAAGAAATTTAATCATCTGGGGAGAATGAAAGGACATCGAAGCGCAATGCTTTCGAATATGGCCTGTTCTCTTATCGAGCATAAAAGAATTAACACTACTATAGCTAAGGCGAAAGCACTTAGAGTATATATAGAGCCAATCATAACTCGTTCTAAAGTTGACTCAACACATTCGCGAAGAATGGTGTTCCGTCAATTGAAGAGTAAGTTTGCTGTAGCTGAATTATATAGAGATGTTGCGCCTAAAATTGCTGATCGACCAGGTGGGTATACAAGAATTATTAGAACCGGTTACCGTTTAGGAGATAATGCAGAAATGTGCATGATCGAATTGGTTGACTTTAACGAGTTGATGATCGACGACAAAGGCGCTGATAAGAAACGAACAAGAAGAAGAGGTGCTAAGAAAACTACTGCATCTGCACCTGCTGTTGAAGCAAAAGCAGAAGTAATAGAAGAAGCCCCTAAAACTGAAACTCCTGAAGCAGAAGTAAAAGAGGAAACGCCTAAAGTTGAAGCTCCAAAAGCGGAAGTGAAAACTGAAGAAGCTCCTAAAGTGGAAGAAGCTAAAGAAGTGGCTCCTAAGGCAGAAGCGCCAAAAGAAGAGAAGCCAAAAGCTAAAGCTCCGAAGGAAAAGAAAAGTGACGATCAGGATAAAAAAGAAAGTTAATTGATTTTTAACAATTTTATTGGGGGATAATGCTTTTGCATTATCCCCTTTTTTATTTTTGTAACATGAAGAAAGCTGTTTTAATTCTAGATGATGGAAAAGAATTTTGGGGCAAATCGATCGGAGTAGTAGGAACTACTACCGGTGAGATATGCTTTAATACGGGAATGACCGGATACCAAGAGATCTATACCGACCCGTCTTATTTTGGGCAAATAATGATCAATGCAAGTGTTCATATTGGAAACTATGGAACAAAAGCGGATGAGATCGAATCAGATTCGATTAAAATCGCAGGGCTGGTTGTTAAAAAATTTAGTGAGTATCATAGTCGATATGGTGAAACTACTTCATTACAAGAATACCTTGAAAGAGATATGGTTGTCGGTATATCAGATATCGATACCAGAGCGCTCATCCGTTATATTCGAGATAAAGGAGCGATGAATGCAATAATTTCCTCAGAAGATATCTCATCAACTGATTTGCTTAAGAAAGTGAAGCAAACTCCCGATATGGAAGGTATGGAATTAGCGAGTAAGGTTACTACTAAGGTGGCTTATACTAAAGGAGATGAAAGTTCTCCCTATCGTGTTGCCATGGTTGATCTTGGTGTAAAAAAGAATATAGTTCGTTGCCTAAATGATAGAGGGGCGTATGTAAAAGTATTTCCGATGGATTCTACTCTTGATGATCTATTAGAGTTTAAACCGGATGGATTTATGCTTTCTAACGGTCCTGGAGATCCTTCAGCAATGCCTGGGTGCATCAACTTGGTTAAGGATATAATTAATACGAATAAGCCCGTTTTTGGAATCTGCTTAGGACATCAGGTAATTGCTTTAAGTCAAGACTTGAAAACGAAGAAAATGCACAATGGACATAGAGGGATCAACCATCCTGTTAAGAATTTAATAAGTGGAAAATGTGAGGTTACTTCACAGAATCACGGATTCGTTGTCGATATTGATTCGTTGAAAGATAGAGATGATGTTGTAATGACACATATTCACTTGAATGATGATACAGTTGCAGGTATTCAATTAAAAGATAGATCAGTATTTTCTGTTCAGTATCACCCAGAAGCATCACCCGGGCCAGAAGATTCTAGATACCTATTCGACCAGTTTATAGACAATATTAAAAAAAGTAAATAAAATTAGCATGAGTTATATAGCCAATATACAAGCCAGACAAATATTAGATTCTAGAGGAAATCCAACCATTGAAGTGGATGTTCTAACACAGCAAGGAGCATTAGGAAGAGCTGCTGTTCCCTCAGGAGCTTCTACAGGAGTTCATGAAGCTGTTGAATTAAGAGATAATGATGAAGGAAGCTATTTAGGAAAAAGTGTACTGAATGCAGTGCAGAATGTAAATGAGCTTTTGAATAGTGAAATGAAAGGTCTTCATGTATTCGATCAAAAGATGATCGATAAGGTAATGATCGATATTGACGGAACTGAAAATAAAGGAAATATTGGCGCTAATGCTATTTTAGGAGTTAGCCTCGCTGTTGCTAAAGCTGCAGCCGCAACTTTAGGTCAGCCCTTATATAAATACTTAGGAGGGGTTAATACTTACACCATGCCTGTTCCAATGATGAATATATTGAATGGAGGATCACATGCTGATAACCGCATCGATATTCAAGAGTTTATGGTAATGCCTGTTGGAGCTGAATCATTTAAACAAGGACTTCAAATGGGAGTGGAAATTTTTCATCATTTAAAGGCGGTATTGAAAAGCAAAGGTTTTTCTACTAACGTTGGTGATGAAGGTGGGTTTGCACCAAATTTAGGTTCGAATGAAGAGGGAATTGAGATTGTTCTTAAAGCGATCGAAACTGCTGGCTACAAACCAGGAGAAGATGTTATGATAGCTCTAGATCCGGCTGCCAGTGAATTCTATGATAAAGAGAAAGGACTTTATTTACTTTCTTCAACCGGAGATGCTTTAAGTTCTGACGACATGGTGTCCTTCTGGAAGGATTGGGTAAACAAGTATCCTATAATCTCTATTGAAGATGGCTTAGCAGAAGATGATTGGTCAGCTTGGAAAAAAATGACAGATGAAATAGGGGATAAGATCCAGATTGTTGGTGATGACTTATTTGTTACCAATACAAAACGATTACAAAGAGGAATTGATGAAGGAATTGCAAATTCTATATTAATAAAGGTTAATCAAATTGGTACATTAACTGAAACGATAGAAGCAGTTGAATTGGCAAGAAGAAATAAGTATACTTCTGTAATAAGTCACAGATCAGGTGAAACAGAGGATACTACAATAGCGGATCTTGCCGTTGCACTTTCAACGGGTCAAATAAAGACAGGCTCTGCATCCCGTTCTGATAGGGTCGCAAAATACAATCAACTATTACGTATCGAAGAGGAACTAGGCGATTTAGCTTATTACCCTGGACGTAATATGAGATAAATAAAAGCGTTAATAATTGAACCCAAATTGGGCTATTATTGGATTTTTATTGCTTAAATGTTAGGTGGTTTACTTTGCTTAGCAAATAATATCAATACATTTGTGTGAAAGCGAATGAAATTCCTATGAAGCCTTCTGAAGAACTATTCAATCTTATTAAGTCGCTGACCAAATCGGAAAAACGATTTTTTAAACTCTCGTCCTCACTTCAGAGTGGTGAAAAAAATTATTTGAAAATATTTGATGCCATTGACGAACAAGAAGTCTATGATGAACACTCGATCAAAAAGTCTTTTAAAAATGAAAAATTCATCAAGCACTTTCCTTCAGAAAAAAACCATTTATATAAGCTAATACTTAAAAGCCTTCGCTCTTACTTTTCTGATAATTCGATCTCATCAATTCTTAAGCAAGAGATAAAAAACATTGAAATATTATATAACAAGACCTTGTATGAGGAATGTGAAAAATTCCTGAAAAGAGCTAAAAAACTAGCTTTTGAACATGAGAAATTTTATTACTTATTTGAGTTAATTAGCATAGAAAAAATGTTACTCGAAGAAGCTTTTGAAGATGGAAAGTTCAATAGAAGTCTGGATGATCTGATAGAAGAAGAGCAAATGGTAATAGCTAAGCTTCGAAATTTAGCGGAATATCACGTTCTTTATTCTAAGGTTAATTTAGCATTTAGAAGTGAAGGTTACACTCGAGATCTGAATACTAAGAATATAATTGATGAAGTTTCAGAGAATCATTTGATAAAATCAAAGAATACTGCCTTATCGAAAAGAGCTGCTACTATTTGCTACTATACACAAGGGTTTTGTCATTCATCCAATAACCAAAAGGACCTTAGCTTTATTGCTTTTCTTCAAGTAAAGTCTATTCTCGATAGAAATCCGACCTTAAGAGGTGATTTGATTAAAAGGTATGTACGGACTTTATATAATCTTTTAAAAATCCATATAGAAAGAAAAGAATTTAGATCTGCCTTTAAGTTAATTGAAGAATTAAGAGCACTTGAAAAGAATGATAAATTTAGCTCAATTGATGTTAAGATCAGGATTTTTAGAGCGGCTAATATGGCAGAATTAGATATCTATGATAAGCTTGGGGAATTTGAAAAAGGTCTTACGCTTATTAAAAAAATTGAAGATCAGTTAAAATATTTTGAGAGTAATACGAATAAGGAACACCTGATTGCCTTTTATCTAAAATTCTCTGTATTATATATTGGAATTAATGATCTTAATAAGAGTCTATACTGGGTAAATAAGATTCTTAATGATAATGAAAAATTATTGCGACAAGACCTGTATGCCTATGCTCGACTAATTAATATTATTATTCATTTTGAATTGGGGAATTATGACCTGATCGAATATTTGGTGAAATCAACACAGCGTTTTTTAAATAAAAAGAAACGAGATTTTGATCTGGAAAAATTGATTCTAACCTCTATTCGTAAACTCAGCAAGAGTACAAATAGGGAAAAGAAAAAAGAAGGATATATCGTGTTTAGAAGTAAACTCGAAGAATTATTTAAGGAGCCGGATAATAGAATAGTATTAAATTATTTTGATTTTTTAAGTTGGCTTGATTCTAAAATTGATAATATTCCATTTTCTGAAGCAGTTCAAAGAAGACATATCTAAAAAAAAACTTACTCTTTAAAACCTATAACTTTAAATTCTGACCTTCTGTTTTTTTGGTGATCATCCTCTGAACATTCAACATTATTTTTGCATTCATTTATTAGCATTGTTTCGCCATATCCTTTCGAAACTAAAATGCTCGGGTCAATGCCACGATCAATCAAATAGGCAACTACAGCATCTGCCCTTTTTTGTGATAGGTTTAAATTATATTGATCTGAACCACGACTATCTGTGTGAGCACTGATCTCAATTAAAAGGGTAGGATTATCCTTTAATAGCCAAACGAGTTGATCTAATTCGAAAATTGCATCGTTACGAATGTCCCATTTGTCAAAATCATAGTAAATATTCTTGAGTCGAGAATGCAATGGGTTTGCAATTTCACCTTTGCTGTCATCAATTACTATTGGTTTATTTATCTCAATCTTTTCCATTTCAAAAACAACATGAAACACTTTGCTTTGGGTTCTTCCCCGTGTCGATACGTTATATGATTGAATGAAGTAATTATTTTCTTCAGCAATGACTCGGTATTTTGAATTGGATGCCAGAGAGAAATTAAATTTCCCTTCATCATCGGAATAGATAATTGTGTCCTTTAATGTTCGCCTATTGATCAATACGATTTTTATAAAGGGCATTTTTTCTTGACTTTCCTTATCGATTACTAATCCTTCTATCCTGAATGTTGAGGTGTTTTTTGTAAAAGAGTAGATATTATCTTCTCCTTCTCTGTTTGAGCTTACGAAACCACTTTTTTTATCAGTATTATATGAAATAGCAAAATCATCCTGGTAGGAATTTAGAGGGTAGAGTAAATTGACAGGTTTTGTCCATTTATCTCCATCAAATGTTGAGTAAAAAACATCTAAACCTCCATAAGAACCATGTGATTCCGACGAAAAATATAAGGTGTCTTCTGAAATAAGATTGGGAAAGGATTCATTTTTCTCTGTATTAATATTGCTTCCCAGGTTAATAGGGTCACTCCATATTTTTCCTTCTCGAAAAGTTATATAAAGATCACTGCCTCCTTTACCTCCAGGCATATCGGAAGAAAATACCATCATACGACCATTTGGAGTTAAACTTGCTTGGGCATAGTTATTTTCAGGTTTGCAAAAGGAAAGAACTTGAGGAGTATCTAGTCTCATATCGTTAATCTCAACTTTATATAATTGAACCTTATTATCCGTTCTCTGTATAATCCCTTTTTCAAGTGGATTTTTTCTTGCTACTTTTTGATCAGAGATATTACTCTTTGATAATAATAGTGTTGGAGGATTAGAATTTGGAATCATTACCACGGGGCCTATATGATATTGTTCGTTCAGATCAACCGATAGATCGTAAGGCGCAGACCATCCGGAATCTACAGGAACGACATAATAGATTCGTGAATAGGGCCATCCATCCCATGGGTTTATTTTAACCCTTTTTTCGCTTTTTTCTGCCTTCCCAGTATAAATTATCCCTTCCATAAAGGGTGTTGCCGCATAGGCTTGTGGAGTGGTCTGAATGTCGATGAGCTCAAGCGAATATTGATTAGTGTCAATTAAAAATGTTCCCTGATTTAGTATGATTTTTTTTAATGCTAAGGCTTTTTTGTCATCACTTGCCTCTCGCAAATATCTTTCTAACCATAATTTTGCAGCACTGTAGTCTCCATTGGCAATTAATATTTCGGTGTAAGCCAATAAATCTTCTTTTGGATAATTATTATGACTGATGAGTGAGTCATAAACAGTTTTTGCGCTTTCATAATCACCTCGTTTTAAATATAAGATGGCTAAGCTTTTGTGTATGCTATAATCATCGTGTTTAGCCGCTAGTTTTTCATAATGTTCAATGGCTTTGTCGTAATTAAGATCCTCTTCAGCAATTTGAGCCTGATCAATACGGTATTGCTTACAAGAAGTAAGTAGAATGATGAATAAGAAAAATATTTTTGCTTTTTTCATTCTAAAAATACCTAGGTGAACTTGTTTTAACAATGGTCTTTCCAAGGTCGATTCCGATCATAATTTCATGACTTCCGTTTGAGTATTTTGCAATATCACTGAGTGTAATATCATAGGCATATCCTATGCGCATCCATCGTACAATATTTACTTCTGCCATAAATACCAATGCATCTTGAGTTCTATATGATGTTCCTATCCAAATGGTATTATTAAATAAGAAATGAAGATTAATATCGGCCTGAATTGGCGCAGCAGCTTGGTACTTTAATAAGAAAGAAGGTTTGAAATCAATCTTGTCTGACAACGGAAAAACAATGCCACCATGCACATACATGTATTTTTGTAAATGGGATGACCGGTCGTTTGCAGAAGTAGGTATATCCTTTAGATCTTTTGCAAAAAGTATAGGTGATGAGATACCAAAGTAAATTCTCTTGGAATAGTAATATAAGCCTGCTCCAAATAGGATGGTGTTTTGGGAGATGATCTCATTTCCAGTGTAAATTGGATCATTTTCATCCCAATATACAAGGTCTTTTAATGTAGAGGTTTGCGTATGAAAACCTGTTTTTAAGCCAAATGATAAGCGATGATTACCATTATAATCTAGTTTTAATTGATAGGATAAATCCACTGATGCCGATAAAAACTCATTAATTCCTATTTGATCATGAATAATTGTAGTACCGATTCCCAATAAAGAGGGTAATATTGGGCCGTCTACAGCGAGTAATTGACTTGTAGGTGATCCTTCCCAACCAACCCACTGATTCCGATACAATAAACTGCTTTCCCAGTATTCATGGGTTCCGGCATATGCAGGGTTTAAGAATAGTTGGTTAAACATATACTGACTTATGCTAATGTCTTGCTGAGCTTTACTATCCATTGTTGATAGCATAGCAATAAGAAGGGCGATATGTAGGATTAGTTTTTTCATCTTCTTAGATCAACATATCCATTTATCTTCTTCCCATCATTTATAAAATCAACAATTACAAAATATGTCCCGTCCGGAAGCTCTTTTCCATTCTTGCTATATCCATCCCAATTATTTTCATAATTGGAGCGCTCATAAACGAGGTTACCCCATCGATTGAATACTTGAATTGATGCAGGGTTATTCGATGAGATTCCCGGTAGAATAAACAGATCGTTAAAACCGTCATTGTTTGGTGTAAAACCCGTCGGGATATCAATAGAATTTGGTGCGCTTAGAATTATACTATCGATATAGGCACAGCTATTTGCATCTAAAATGAGTAGATCATATTGTCCAGCTGCTAAATTCCCTAATAGGGTTTGATCAGAAAAGAAACCATTAGGGCCGTTCCAATTGTATTCATATTCTGGAGTTCCGCCATCGGTAGATATAATATTTATCAATCCATCATCAAATCCATATTCCGAAACATTAAAACCATTGTCATATACCTCAATAAATACCTCAATACTAATTGAGTCGGGCATTAAAATGTAGTATTCATTAAAAGTGGAGCATGATAAACTATCTACAAGCGAAAGTTGATAGTTACCTTCGACCAAGTTCTCGATCAGTAAATTTTCAGAAGTATAGCCATTCGGACCTATCCACAAGATGTCATATAAAGGTGTGCCTCCTGAAATTTCAATAAGAATACTTCCGTCATTTTCTCCATTGCATGTTATTTGTAATATCGAATCCTGAACAATTAGTGAGTCAGGACCAAACAGCTCATAACTGAAAGAGTAAGCGCAATTTAAACTATCAATAATTGAGGCTACATAGATCCCTGCTGGAATAGCTGAAATGCTTTGGCCTGTCTCACTACCCCAATCAACCGAATAAGGACTGTTACCTCCATTTATTTCGATAAATATCGAACCATTAGAATATCCACATGTCGGGTTAATAAGTGAATCAATGACCCATAAGCTATCTGTTTCCAAAATACTGAAACAGAAATTTCGTGAACAAAGCAGATCACTTACTATATCGACACAATAATCACCGGGAACTAGGTCCGTTATTATTTGAAATGCTGAAATAAAGCCATTTGGTCCTGTCCATGAATAGCTATATGTAGTCCCACCTCCACTCGGGTTGAGTTCTATGCTTCCATTATCGTTAGCAAAACAATTTATATGTTGAACTATTTCATTCGCGAGAATTTCAGCTTGACTCGTGATAAGAATAGAGTCGATCCTACTACACATATTACTGTCATTTAACGTATAGGTATAGAGCCCATTTTGTAAACTATCAATAAAAAGATTTGAAGAGCTATATGCATTAGGCCCCTGCCATTCAATGCTATAGTTTGGAATTCCACCAATAGGTGTAATAAGTATTGTTGCAATAGAATCTCCAAAACAAGTGTTGTTTATAATGCTTTCATTAGCCAAGAGACTATCAGTTGGTTCTGTGAGGATAAATTCTTCAGAATAAGTACAGGAAGCAGAGTCAACTACACTTAAGAAATATACTCCGGCATAAAGATCTGTGATTAGTGTATCATTCGAGCTAAATCCATTAGGACCTAACCAATACACCTGATAATTTGGGAGCCCACCACTTATATTAATTGAAATTGAACCATTGTTTCCACCTAAACAATTGATGTTCGTTCCACCACCTTGAATTGCTACACTCACAACAACAGTTAATGCTGAATCTGGTTCTATCAATTCTAATGAATCTTGGATAATACACCCATTTTGGTCAGTAGCTGTTAAATTATACCAACCGGCGATGAGTTGTACAATAGTTGAATCTGAAGAAATAAAAGAATTAGGCCCTGACCATGAATAAGAGTAATCAGCTACTCCGCCTGCAGCCAATGATTGAACTTGACCATCTACCCCTCCATTACATGAAATGTTTATTCCAGGATAAACTTCAGGACTTATCAACGCTAGAATTAAAGAGTCAGGAGAAGTAAGTATTACCGTGTCGTTTGCAGTACAAGTATTTAAATCAGTGATCGTTACAAAATAACTTCCTGCATATAAGTTACTAAGCGTATCTCCGATTCCAATTATTCCACTATTATTGCTCCATGAATATGTATAAGGTGGCAATCCATTTATTGTTCTAATTCCAATAGCTCCATTATTAAATCCGTTACAGGATACACCAAAATCATTATAATTTGAAGTTGTAATCGTAGTTATAAAAGCATCAGATTCGCTTAAAATAATGCTTTCGATAGAAGTGCACCCAACACTATCAGTTACGATAAGGGTGTAATAACCGGCGATGAGGTTTGTTGGGTTAGAAGAGGTTGCAGAAGAGCCTTCAGGTCCGGTCCAAAAATAATTATAGGGAAGAACCCCACCTGAAACATTGCTAATTATAGAACCAGTTGAGTCACCATTGCATAAAACATTAACACCACTGAATTCAGGTGAACTTAAGGTAATGGTAATTGCAGGAGAGTCGATAACATCGTAACACAAGGAATTTAAACAAGAATTTTGATCTGTTACGTTAACACAATAAGTTCCTTCAGGAAGGTTTTCTATCAATGCCTGATCAGAGACAAATCCATTTGGCCCTGTCCAGGAATAAATAAAACCTCCATTACCACCGCTTGCAATAGCAAAAAGTGAGTTTGAACTGTCACCAAAACAAAGTGAACTATTTATTTGCGATATGCTAAGTTGTATTTCTTCAGGTTCATTTAGGGTGATCGTATTGATGACGGAACAAGAATTTTGATCGCTTATGATGATGCTATAATCACCAGCAATTAATGTGTCGATACTATCTGTAGTAGCAACAAAGCCATTTGGTCCGGTCCAACTTACATTATAAGGAGGGGTTCCGCCAGAGATAGTAGTGTTTATAAAGCCACTTGAATCCCCAAAACATTGGAGTTGATATATAGGTGAGTAAGAAGAAATATCGAATAGAACACTTATTGCTTGGGGCTCGCTTATTGTTATCGTAAATGGAACCCAGCATTGAACAGAATCAATGATTTGACCTTCGTAGGTTCCTGCTCCCAGGCCAGTCATTGTATCATTAGTATCGCCACTATCCCAAATAATTAAATAGGGCGGAATACCACCAGAAGGGATGAGTTGGATACTGGCTATCGAATCACCATTACAAGGAACTCCATAGCTATTATAATCACTTACTATACTCGAAAAAATAATTGGGTCTGCTTGTAAAAGTGTAATGCTATCTGTTGCGCTACAGTTATTTGCATCACTCAATAACAGAATGTATGTACCCGATTGTAAAAAAGAAGGGTTTTGATCAGTAGACCCAATACCACCTGTTGGGTAGGTCCATTGATAATTAAAAGGTGGTGTTCCACCAATTATTGTAGTGAAAATATTTCCATCACTGCCATCAAAACAACTAACATGATAGCCTAAACTATCAGGGCTTATTAATAATATCTCGATGGAATCCGGCTCAGCTATTACAATGCTATCGATTTCAATACAGCTATTGGCATCTGTAATTTGCAAGGAATAATTACCTTCTGAGATATTCGTAATAATAGTATCCGTATTTGTGGAATTATCAGGATAGGTCCACAACCAATTGTAAGCACGAGTTCCACCAGAAATTGTAGCTGTTAGATTTCCATCACTACCACCAAAACAAGAAATTGAATTTCCATTTCCATCAATAAAGGCATCGAAATCAATCAATAGAGAATCCGGTTGTGCTAAAGTGAAAAATCTATTTTCAATACAATTATTGGCGTCGGTAATAATCAATTCATATTCACCGGCAAAAGCATTGCTTACAAATGTATCTGTCGACACTTCAAATCCATCATAGACCCAACTATACACAGTAGGAGGAGTAACATTACTTACACTTACATCGATATTACCATCATTATTACCATTACAACTCACATTCCATCCTCCAATGTAATTACTAAGCGTTGATGATACGATAAAGCCATCCGGCTGTGTTACGGTAATTACGAAGTTCACTTTACAATTTATATCATCTTCAATGATCAGGTAATAGATTCCTGCTTCTAAATTTGTAATGTCTTCTAAATTTGAGGAAAATCCGTTTGGACCAGACCAATCGTAAGTATAAGGAGCAACGCCACCAGTTACGGTGGTCGAGATACTTCCGTCGTTCGACCCGGGCGTAGGACAGGTTGCGGGTAACATTACAAAGGTCATTTCAATTTCATTCGGTTCCGTTAGGGTAATAGAATCTTGAGTAGTACAATTATTCTGGTCAACGATGTTTAAGAAATATTGACCCGCATTCAAACCTGATATGTTTTGAGCACTCGAGCTAAATCCACTTGGACCGGTCCAATTGTAATTGTAAGCAGGACTTCCTCCTAAAGTTGTTGATGTAATACTCCCATCCCCAGATTGAAAACATAGTAGATTATAGCCATTAAATGAGCTGGTATTTAATGATGTTGTCAATGGATCTATAGGTTGATCAATAGTTAGGGAAACATTTACACTTTGATTACAAATGCCAACTTCTTCTACAAGCACATTGTATATGCCAGCGGCAAGTCCATTTACTGTTGATGTAGTGTAGTTTCCTGGAGTCCACAAGTATGTGTATACCCAGCTTCCTCCATTTGCAGCTACTGTTGCACTTCCGTTTGATTCTCCATTACAAGATACGTGATCAATAGTAGTTACAATGGCTACCAATTGCGGAGTGCTGAGGCCGACTTCAATTTCTAGAGAAAACTCACACGCTAGTGAATCAATGACTGTAATAATATAATTTCCAGGGTCGAGATTCGTGGCTGTAGCGCCTATTTGCACTGGGTTTGTATTCCATTGATAATTGTAAGGAGGACTACCTCCAACAGCAGTGACCGAAATTGATCCATCACTCATGCCTGGGCATTCAACATCAATTATTGTATCAATGCTAAGATCTAATGTGGAAGTAGGTTCTGAAATTGAAAAAGTAGTGTCCATGCTACATGCGTTAACATCTACTATAGTTACACCGTAAGTACCTGCAGTTATTTCAGAAAGGGTACTTCCAGTACTTGGAGGGTTCGTATTCCATGTAAAAGTATAGGCTGGTGAGCCGCCACTTGCACTCACTTCCAAATATCCAGTGTTATCACCCTTGCAATTTATGTTTTGCAGTGAATCTAATTGAATTTCAAGTGCTGCAGGTTCAGTTAAAGTTATAGTATCAAGTGCCATACACCCTTCAGCATCAATAACAAGAAGTGCATAATTACCCGCTGTTTGCTCATCAATAAACGAACTTATTTGCCCACCAGGCGACCAGGTATATTGATAGTCGGGTGAACCTCCTGTTACGTTTGAATAAATAATTCCTGAACTGTCTCCAAAACAGGCGATATTATGATTAAAAGGAGGAAAAGTAAGCGTAGATAAAGTAATCGATAATGAGTCATTTGCACCTACGGTTACCTCTCCATTCGAAGAACATCCTATAGCGTCAACAACTGAATAATTATAACTTCCGGGTTCGAGGTTGCTTATTATAAGATTTGTATCAGTAAAACCATTAGGTCCTGTCCACGAAAGGAGGTGTGGATTTCTTCCTCCTGTGATTGAAATCTCGATAAATCCATCTGTTAAACCAAAACAGGACGATTTAATGGAGTCGATACTGACATTAATATTGCTTACGTAAACTTGTGTAGTATCCCATCCTTCACAGGTACTGGCTGTAGAATGCAAGATAAATGTTGTTGTTGTATCAGGAGTTGCTAAAGGGTTGGAAATAAAAGGATCATCCAATGCATCACTTGGGGTCCATGACCAAGCGCTTCCTCCTTGCAAGGTTTGTAGGTTTAAACTCTCTCCAAAGCAAATGGCGGTATCTGCTCCTGTATTTACGATCAATGAATCAAAGATGGGAAAGAAAAGAGAATCGTAAAGAATGTCGGGACATGTGGAGGAGGCTAGGTAAATAGCCATGTACTTGTTGACATTTGGGATGCCATCAATTACCGGGCTTACTGTAATGGATGAGGTGGCCGAACCAGAAGGAATTACAATTGTTTTGGCTACAGCAGGATCGGGATCAACTCCTATTTGAGGAATGTAATCAATACCATTTAGAGCCGTTCCATCAACATAAAAAGTTACGGTTATATCCTCACTAGTCTCCTCGCTTAATCTTGTGAATGTAACGGTTCCATCATTACATCCTTCGATCATATATTCTATTCCTCCGGCTGTGGCACTGGTCAATGAAGCATTTGAGCTTTCGATCTTCTCAATGAATACACCAGAATCAATGGAGTAGTCGTTGGCATCAGCGATAACCAATGTTAAATGATAACTGTCGCACGAATTCACAGCTTTTATCGCTTCCAGATTAATTGTATAGCCATTATATTGAAGATCATTTCCAGGAGGGTTATCATTGTCTGAAAAGTATTCGTTATTAATTACTGAGTTAATATTATTGATATTAATAGGGTCTGATGTTCCAGGTATGAGTGCTATATTTTCCAAACCAACTATTCCGGGGCCTGAAATATAAAATCCAAACACATCAGAATAGGAGGAACCAACAAAGTTGTGGTACTCTTCGGAAGCGAAAGTGAAGTTAAAGCGAATGGTATCACCTTGTGGGATGAGGTC
Organism: Flavobacteriales bacterium; assembly: GCA_030591505.1. Lineage (GTDB taxonomy): Bacteria > Bacteroidota > Bacteroidia > Flavobacteriales_D > JAHECK01 > JAHECK01. Next base: position 17,524 of record JAUVAY010000034.1, read on the forward strand.
AAATTCGAAAACACAGGCGTCATTCGTAATTTGACCCATGGTTGAATCTAACAATAAGCTTCCAGCAGTTCCATTTATGTATGATTTATGCTGAACGTTGTTAGGGCCAATCGCATTAGATGCTTTTCCAGTACTTAGAATTATACCAGAAGCGAAAGGGAGTAAAGTGTTTTCTGTTGAATAGCTTCCGTAGGAAACAGCAGCACCGGTAATTTGCGGGTTTTGGATCTGAATTCCAGGTCCGGCTATCGCATCAGCCATTTCTTGGGCTGTTATACCCGAATTCACTTCTAATTGAGAAAATAGATCAGTAGAAAAAATTAGCCCAATAAAAAGGAGGAGTATTATATTTTTTCTTAGAAGAATACTATTCATCACTATTTTTCTTTCGATATTCACTGCATGAGATTCGCATATCTTCTATAGTGTAAGTAGTATAACTAGCGTTTCTGCTAATCAACTTTAAAATTATTGTCTGCGTATAATTTCTCGATTGATTTTCATCGTAGCCTTTCTCATATGAAATAGCTAAAAAACCAAGAGGAATACAAACCTCTTCTATGGTAAATAAGCGTATTTCTGGATCGGCAGCAAGGAGTGTATAATAATCTTTCGCAGACAAATTATTCACGAAAATAATATGTGTCTTTTCTTTCTCTTCCTGACCGTATGATTCAGTAGGAAAAGAAGTGATACTAATAAAAACAAGTATTAAAATGTAGACAATCCTCACCCTTTACGCATTTGTTTAATGAATATTGAAAAGTTACTATCTTTTTAAAGAAACTTATAGTTTGTAATACGTAAAATACCAAAGGAGGTTTGTTAATATCTATATTATTAAAGAATCTGCCTATTCACCTCATAAAGAAGGATTCCTGTAGCAACAGAAACGTTTAAAGATGCTGTTTTTCCAGCGAGAGGAATTCGAACCCTCATATCCGATCGTTTAAGAATAGATTTTGTAATTCCTTTTTCTTCAGAACCCATAACTAATGCTAGTGGACCGCTAAGGTCAGCGTCTTGTATGTCTATTTGCCCTTTCTCCGTAGCAGATACGATTTTTATTCCTAGAGCTTTTAGTAGATCGACCACATCAATTAAGTTCGAAACACGTGCCATTGGAATATTGAAAATAGCACCAGTCGAACTTTTTATCACTTCAGCATTAATTCGCGAACTTCCTTTTATAGGTAAAATAATCAAATTCACGCCCATCGCCTCTGCCGATCGTATCATCGCGCCAAAATTCTTAACGTCGGTAATGTGGTCCATGATTAGGACAAAAGGTTTTTTTCCCTCATCCGTTAATTCCATTACTTTTTTCTCAACAGGAACGAATTTTATGGGAGAAATGTAAGCGATAATCCCTTGATGGTTTTGTTTAGATAACCTGGCAAGAACCTCTTTTGGAACCATTTGAACAGGTATTTTATCAACGGTTTTAAGGGCCTGATTAAGCTCTCTGAACAAGTCTCCTTGCAGATCTTTTTGAATTATAACCTTTTCTATTGTTTCACCTGAACGAATAGCCTCAAGCAGAGGTCTTATTCCAAAGAGCATTTCATTTTTAGCTGGTTCCATCATTACATTTTACGGAAGACAAAAGTAATACTAAAAAGCTGATAAAGACTTTATTTTACTATTTGATTATTACAGGGGTTCCGGGCTCTACGATCTCATAAAGTGCATAGATATCTGAATTACGCATTCGAATACATCCATGTGAAGAAGGTTCTCCGATTTTGAGTTCTTCTGGCGTACCATGAATGTAAATGCATCTTTTGTAACTTAATCGGTTCTTTTCATCACTTCCTGATAGCCATAATATCCGTGTCGTAATAAGATCTTGATCGATAAAGGAGGGGTCATTAGGGATGGAAATATCGCCACGATAATTTCTGTATTTAAAAATCCCATTAAGCGGAACATCATCACCGATTTTCTTTTTTATCGTATGCAAACCTAGAGGGGTTTTTAAACTTCCGTTTTCAAATCCAACTCCATATTTTGAGGTTGAAACATCAAATTGTTTGACTATTTCTTCTTTTCTTATTAAAAATAATTTTTGCTTTTCAATGGATACGATAATCGCAAAATCGCTTTTGTGTTCACTAAGATTTAGTTCTTCCATTACTTTTGAAACGATCTCTTCATTCGTATTGCTATCACTGAAGCTCATGAAAAAGAGCGAAAAGAAAATAAGAAATAGCTTAGAAGTTGTTGATATAGCCAATGTGTACTTTTGCGTCGGATAGTTGTATGATCTCATTTTCCTTTTTTCCCATGGCATAATCAATGTTAAATATCCCCGCTTTTGTTTCCAAACTTGCCCCTATGCCAAAGCCAAATATAAATTGAAAATTTGAATTTATTTCTTGATTCTTCAAAAATGCTGCATCAGTAAAGATTCTGATATTAGCATTTTTCTCGTATATATAGCGATATTCAAGTGTAGTGATTCCATACTGACTAGCATAAATAGATTCTTCATTAAACCCACGGATACTTTTTAAACCACCTAGTCGGAACATTTCATTTTGAAATAAATGTTCATTAAACATGGCTCCGGCCTTAACGAATAAAGCTATTGTTTGTTTAGAGAAAGTAGGGATAAAATAGGACAGGTCAACCAAGGCTTGGTATTGGATTGGGTCTGTAGAAAGGCTATCTCCTTCTTGTTGATTATCGATCGATTTATTACTCAATGTTACTTTAGCGATTCCTCCAAAACCTTTTCTAGGGTTATAGAAGTAATCAAAGTTTTGATGAAGAAGACCAAATGAATAATTGATCAATGAAATATTTGCTACTGCTTCAGTATTGATTGGTGTCGATGAAAGACTGTTGGATTGACGGCTTGCTATGGATAATTCAAATCTCGTTTTTTGAGAAATGGAAAAAAGAATACTTCCTTCAATCCTAACATCAATAAAAGTGGTGTCTTGTTTAAAAAGGTCTAAGCTCCCTTCAATTCCAATAGGCGTTTTGAATACATAGGGAAAACCAATGTTTAAGTGTAATTTTTGGGATGCATTTTGAAATTGATTCCAATTGAAGTTTATCCATTCACCTTGCCTAAAAACATTTTTCAGACTTAATGATAAGTCTCCTGTGAGCATTAATTTATCTGTAGTAGGATCATTTTGGAAACCTAAGATTCCTGAAAAGCGATTGCTTTTTCTTTCTTTAATATAGAGAAACAATATATTTTTTGATTGTGTAAAATAAAACTCTGCGGGACGGATCATTTCTAAATATGAGATGTTCTCTAAATTAAGAGGTATTGACCGTATTTTTTTTTCCGAGTAAATACTCCCTTTTTTTATCCCGATATGTCGGTGGATGATAAAAGGATTAATTTTTGCTTCCCCTTTTATACTTATCGAGTCAATAAAGATCAAAGGACCTTTAATTAATGTGATTTTTTCTTTAATGCTATTTTCATTAATAATAACACTGTCGAATTTTACTTTTGCAAAAGGGTATCCATTGTTTTCGTAATGTTCAACTATTTCCGATCCAATTTCATGCCCCTGTTCGGCATAAAAAGGAGCTCCTTCAATTTTGTTGATCTTTGTTTGAAAGGAAGAAATTAATTCCAGTGGAATACTGTCAAAATCAATTTTCTTCCAAGTATATATTTCTCCTAAATGTAATGCAGCAAACAAGGTGTCATTTACTTGGGATAAACTGTCAATATTTGCTTCTGCAAATCCTTTTGCTCTTAATTCAATTATTTTTTGATCTAAATATTTCGCAGCGGACTCATTATTTGTGAACCTTTTCTTACTGTTGATTTTAGGAGTCGAGTTAATCACAAGATATACCTTTTGTCCAAAAGACAAATTGTCGAATAAAAGAAGAATAATGACAATTAATACTCCAGTTTGCAGTTTCATAAGTATTATACTCTTACAATAGGGGTAAAGGTATTATATGATTTTTATTGTATTGTGTGAATAATTGATGTAACTTTTTTGAAATAGACGGGTAAAAATATATATTATTGTATAAGTTTGACAATTATCACCTTAAAATTGGAATAATGAAAAAAGGAATTGCTTATCTTGGTGTGTTACTATTTATTGCTTCTATGGCTTGTTCTTGCAGTTCGCGAAAAGCTCAATGTGGCGCTTACTCTAAAGTAGATACACAAGTTGAAAAGAAGGATGTTAGAATATAATAAAACCATTATTTACTAGCATTTGATCTAAACCATCGTAATAAGATATTATGAAAGACCATTTTATGGTCTTTTTTTGTGAATGAAATTATTCAGTCTTTTATTCCATCATTAGATTTATAAATCAATGATTTACAATAATTCCCGTATTTTTGTAAATTGAATGACTTCTTGTTGTTGATACAAGGCTTATCTTTGTGCAGTAAACGATTTATGAAAAAAAATCTCCAAATAGCATTATCCTTTGTATTGTTCCTTTGTTTACAATTTGGACAAGCATTTGCTCAGGAGTCTATTTATACCGATGATGAGGTTCATATCAATTATAATAGAGAACTTTATGGTGGGTTCTTTGCTCATACTCAAGGTTGGGGATTGAATTTTGTACATAATTATTTTAAGACGGTTGATAAGCGAGTCAATTATGAAATACAATTAAATTTTACCCACCATTCTAAACAGAAGAAAATTTACAATCCTTTTTTCAGAGATGCTAAAGGCTATTATTATGGAAAAATAAATTCGTTTTTTGTTTTCAGGGGACTGTATGGACAGCGAAAGATAATAGGACGTAAGTTAAGGAGCAAGGGAGTTGAGATAGGATATTCGTGGAGTTTAGGGCCTTCTTTTGGTTTTCTAAAACCGGTTTACTTGGAGGTAATTAATTTCGATCAGAATGTATTGGAAGTAGTTAGATATGACCCTGATAAGCATGATTTGGGGAATATATACGGTCGCGCCGGTGGTATGAATGGTTTCGGCGAGCTTCAGTTTAGACCGGGTCTATATTTGAAACTTGGAGTTTTTATTGAGTATTCAAGTAAAAGAACAGGTATTTCTGGGATTGAAGCAGGAATGGCATTGGATGCCTACCTTGAGCCTATTGAAATGATGGCAGATATTGAGAATCAACAATTTTATCCATTACTATATATCAGTATATTTTTGGGGACTAAATTCAACAAGTATTGAACAAAGAGAATGACACTTCGCTATTAGAGCGAAAAAGGAAGCCGAAATGGTTAAAAGTGAAGCTTCCTACAGGAGAAAATTATAGGAAGGTACGCGAGTTAGTTTCTAATCATAAACTCCATACAATTTGTGAAAGTGGTAATTGTCCTAATATGGGAGAGTGCTGGGGTGCAGGTACTGCTACATTTATGATTTTAGGAAATATTTGTACCAGAAGTTGTGGCTTTTGCGCTGTAGCAACAGGAAAACCACTTGCTGCTGATTTGGAAGAACCTGCTAAAGTTGCAGATTCTATTTTGAAAATGGGTGTGAAGCATGCTGTTATTACTTCTGTCGATAGAGACGATCTAATTGACGGAGGTTCTGCAATTTGGGTAGATACTGTTAATGCAATCAGGCAAATTTCTCCTGGAACGACGATGGAGACCTTAATCCCAGATTTTCAGGGTAACTGGGATAATCTTCAGCGAATTATTGATGTTGCACCAGAAATTGTATCCCATAATTTGGAGACAGTGCCGCGATTAACAAAGCAAGTGAGAATACAGGCTAAATATGAACGAAGTCTTGAAGTACTGGAACGCTTAAAGAAAGGTGGAATGAGGACGAAATCAGGTATTATGCTTGGGCTTGGAGAGCGAGAAGAAGAAATTGTTCAAACGATGAAAGACCTTAGGAAGGTGAATGTTGACATATTAACTATCGGACAATATTTACAACCAAGTCCAAAACATTTACCGGTAATTGATTTTGTTACACCTGCTAAATTTGAAGAGTACCGTGTGATTGGACTGGATCTTGGATTTAGATTCGTTGAAAGTTCGCCATTAGTTCGGTCGTCATACCGTGCAGAGAGACATATTTTTGATCTTTAAAAAGGGAAGTTTGGAATTGTAGTAATTAGCTGTTTTTTTCTTTTAATAATTTTGAGCTATTTAGTTAATTATTGTAGATTGTGAGCCGAATATTGGGTAAAGTATATCCAATACTGTTGTTGCGAAATGTTTTAATATTATTTTAATATGAAAAAGAGACCTCTACTGTTTCTATTATTGTCTGTGTTTTTAGCATCTTTTCTTTTTATCAATGAGAGAGCGGATCAATACACTCCCCGTAGTTTAACTACAATAGAAAATGGCTTCCAAGGAGCTTCTGATTACTATAACATGTTGAGAGCAAATCCTGAAACAGGAGAGTTTGATAGCGAATTGTTTGGGAAGATCCGCAATAGTGAACATGCCTATAGAGCTGAGAAGGGGAATAGTAGCCTTGGATTGGAATGGGATGAAATGGGTCCTGATAATATTGGAGGACGAACACGTGCGATCGAGTGGGTAAGTAGTAACCTAATGTATGCTGGTGCTGTAACAGGTGGGATGTATAAGTCTACCAATAATGGTAACACTTGGCAACGTTTAGCTGGATTTGATCAAAACTATGTTGTAACATCGATCGCTGTTCTTGGAAATGGCCATGTATATGTTGCTACAGGTAGTTCACATGAAGATTTTAATGTTTACTGGCAAGAGTTTCCAGGAGGTGGATTATTTGTTTCTACTGATGAAGGAGACACATGGGCAAATGCCGAGGATGGAAATGGAGATCCAATTAAACCGGATTATGGAAGTTTCAGTAGTCCATTGGCAAAAGATTATGCGATTATTGATATTGTTGTCGCTGATCCTACACAAGATGACAAATTATGGGTTGGATCAAATGTTGGACTTCAGGAGTATGTTGAAGGAACTGGATTTTTACCTACGATATCTGGTTTACCAGAGTCTTTTTGTGAAAGTATAGCAATTTCATCTGATGGTGAAATAATAGCAGCCAGTATGGGATCTTCAAACCTTCACCTTTCTACAAATGGTGGTGAATCATTTGAACCTAGAGCTGGTGCGGATGCGAATGAAATGCCTTCAAATTTATCGAGATTGGAATTGGCGATCTCACCAGATGATGGAAACTTCATTTATGGTATTGGTGCAACAGGTAGTGGATTAGGGAGCTTTGAAGGAGTATGGTCTTCTATAGATGGAGGTGATAATTTTACAGTAATTTGGCCTGGTGATGTTCCTGAAGTAGATATTGATCCGGGAGATCAAGCTAATTACGATCTTGCAATTGGCGTTCCTCCGGGAAGTCCTGGAATATGTTTTACAGGAGCATTAAATGTATGGGCTGGTGGTGCTTTTGCACAACCAGAACAACGTACATTCTATTTAGCGGCTTATGATCCAATATTTCAAATAGACCCATTAAATGGCTTTGGTCAGTTTAATGTACACGTTGATATTCACACTTTCGAGTTTGGAGATGATGGATCTATGTTCGTTGGAACTGACGGTGGTATTTACCGATCTTTAGATGGAGGTGAAACTTATATTAGTTGCAATCGTTTTTACAATGCTACACAGTTTTATAGTATAGGGTTTTCAGGAGATGACAGAATTATTGGTGGATCTCAGGATAACTCTACTTCCTACATTACACATGAACAATCTACTTTCGAAGAAGCTATTACAGTGTTTGGAGGAGACGGGTTTGATTGTGAAATTTCAAATTTAGATACTGAAGGAAATGTAATTTTCATGACCTCTCAGAACAATAGAATTGCTAGATCCAATGATGGTGGATTAGCTATTAGGTCAATAATGACTGATTTTACTATGTCAGGCTTGCCTGCTCCATTTAATTCTAAAATACGTTTATGGGAAGATGGTAATGCTACAACTCCTTATACTACAGAGTTTAAAAACGAAGATGACAATA
>JAUVAY010000026.1 GCA_030591505.1 Flavobacteriales bacterium
AAAATATGTTCACGCTTGCTGATGGCATCAAAGGGGATAGGGGTTTTATATTTCCTTTCAGAATGGCGCATACAAATAACCCAAGAAACTATAAGGTGAGTTATACTGGGACATGGGACGGTTGTAGGAATGCATTAAGAAGAAATCATTGTCCATGGGGTTTATCTGGTATTACTGCCACTACCTACGATACGCTAACGAGTGCTATGGTATATGCCTTCGATAAAGATTCGGTAATTTATTCATTTAATCAGGTTCAGATCTATCATTTAGCGACGCCTGAATCATTTCAAGTAAGACTGGATAGCACTTTTGATGTTAGCAGAGTTTGGACTGATTCTATTGCCGGAGTGACAACCTTTGAGCTTGCACAAAGCTATGATACCCTTCGTTTTGAAATGGTAAAAACGGATTCTGTACAAAATTTCTTTGTCATGCAAGGAATCAAATTAAATAGTGGACAGGATGGGTTGTCCTATACTTCAATAGGGGTAAATGGAGCTTCTGTTCCTGCCTATCTCCGTTGTCAATATTTTGAAGCTCAATTAGCAACAGTTTCGCCAGACTTGGTAATATTCGGGATTGGAATAAATGATTCCTATGTACCAGAAGGTCAATTTTCACAAGAAGATTTTGAACAAGATTATCGCGAACTAATGAATATTTTTCGATCCGTGAATCCAGATGTTCAATTCCTGTTTATGTCGAATAATGACAGTTATTACAAACGACGCTTTCCTAACCCAAATGTTTTTAAAGTACGAGATGCTATGGTGAATTTATCGAAGGAGTATTCGGGTGCTTACTGGGATCTTTTCGGCATTATGGGCGGATTTAATTCCATTCGCTTATGGGAATATGAAGGCTTAGCAAAAAGAGATAAAGTTCATTTTACACCTTCAGGATATGTGTTACAGGCTGATCTTTTATTTAAAGCCTTTCGTGATTCTTATGGTGATCATTTAAATAAACCTCAATAACAACTAAGACAACAGCTTGAAATTCGATTATCAGGACATATTTCTTTATCTGGAAGACACTCCATTGTTGTTTACACAGGCCTATTTCTGGATCTTTTTTGCTGCAGTGCTGTTATTGTATTCGTTTATCTATAAGAATAAACCGGTTCGAAACGCATACCTTCTTTTCGTTTCCTTGTTTTTCTACTGGAAAACTTCGGGCTTCTTTTTTGTTATCTTATTAATATCAACCCTTTCCGATTATTTCTTAGGCTTTAAAATATATAATGCCAAAAAGCTGGGTATAAAAAGAATGTGGCTTGCGGCGAGTATCTTTGTCAATTTATTTTTGTTGGTCTATTTCAAGTATGCTTATTTCTTTACGGAGTCGATAAATGAAGTATTGGGAACGCATATTGAAGTGATGAATCATTTTGCACATTTTACCAATGTGTTGTATGATACCAATTTCAGGGTGGATGCGATCTTACTACCGGTCGGAATTTCCTTTTTCACCTTTCAAACTATGAGTTATGCGATCGATATTTATCGGGGTGAATTAAAACCGGTAAGAAGCATGCTCGACTTTGGCTTTTACGTGTCATTTTTCCCGCAATTGGTTGCAGGTCCAATTGTAAGAGCTTCTAATTTCATTCCACAGTTATACGAAGATTACCATTTAACGAAAAAAGAGTTTGGAATGGCGATGTTCTGGATCTTAAATGGCTTGATAAAGAAAGTATTTCTGGCAGATTATATAGCCGTTAATTTTATCGATCGGGTTTTTGGAAACCCAACCTCCTATTCGGGTTTTGAAAATTTGATGGCTTTATATGGCTATTCATTACAGGTATATGCCGATTTTTCCGGATATACGGACATTGCTATTGGCGTATCACTATTAATGGGTTTCCGACTGCCAAAAAACTTCGATTCTCCTTATAAAGCGGTGAGCACAGGTAATTTTTGGAAGCGATGGCATATCAGTTTGTCAACATGGCTAAAAGATTACCTCTATATACCTATGGGAGGAAACCGTGGAGGTTCGGTCTTTATGTATGTTATGCTTTCGGTAATTCTATTCTTTATCACTTTAATAGCAGCATCATTATGGGTGGCCGTAGGCTTGGTGACCTTTGTTATTACGATGCTTTTATTTGCCCGTTTTATTCCAATCTTCAGAACTTGGTTAACCACCAATATCAATATTATGCTGACCATGTTAATAGGTGGGTTATGGCACGGTGCGAGTTGGAATTTTGTGGTATGGGGAGGATTAAATGGGGTAGGTATTGTTGTTTATAAACTATGGAGAAAGATCAGTCCGTGGGAAGATAAAAGCACTTGGTATAAACGAGCCTGGGCAATTTTCCTCACTTTTAATTTTATCACATTTACTCGTATTTGGTTTAGAGGTGAGTCTTTTGAGAAGTCAGCTCAGTTGATAAGTCAGATTCAACATAATTTTAATGCTGCTATAATTCCTGAGGTGATGAGCTCATTTTGGAAAGTATTTTTAGTGATGTTTATCGGTTATATTATTCACTGGCTTCCAACATGGTTCAAAGACTGGTACAAAGAAGCATTTGTGAAAACACCATTGGTCGCTAAGATCTTTATTTCTTTCATCACTATTTTTGTCATCTATCAGGTGATGTCGGCAGACATGCTTCCATTTATTTATTTCCAATTTTAATGCTAGTTCGCTTATTAAAAGCACATTGGAAGTAGTGATAAAAAGTGTTTTTAAAACTTGTTCGTATATCCAATGCAGAATTGAGGCAAGCACAATAATTAATAAATGGTGTTCCCCTAACAATTTGTTGATATTAGTTGCATTTCCTTCTCAATTCATGCTATTTCCAAGAAAGGTTTTTATATTTTTGTTCTCAATTAAATTTTCAGCCATATGTCAAATGCTATATCTATCAAGCAAGGATTAGATATCAAGCTGAAGGGTTCAGCCGAGAAGATTAACGGATCTGTAGCCCAATCTAACGTTTACGCTGTTAAACCCTCTGATTTCATTGGATTAACTCCTAAACTTTCTGTCCGCCAAGGAGATGAAGTTTTAGCGGGTGCATCGTTGTTTTATGACAAAACAAATCCAGATATATTTTTCCCTTCTCCGGTAAGTGGTGAAGTGGTAGAAATTAAGCGTGGGGCTAAACGTAAGATTCTTGAAGTAAAAATTCTTGCCGATAAAGAAATTCGTTACGTAGATTATGGAGCAGCTGATGCCGCTTCTATGTCGCGTGAAGAAGTGATCAATAAGTTGGTTAAAAGTGGAATGTGGTCTTTAATAAGACAACGTCCTTTTTCAATCATTCCTGATTACAGATCAATGCCTAAAGCCATTCATATTTCTGCTTTTGATTCTCATCCGCTCGCACCGGATATGGATTATGTATTAAGTGGGCAGGAAGCTTTATTTCAAAAAGGAATTGATATCATATCAAAATTGTCAGACGATGTTAATCTTAATATCAATGGTAAAACAGGGCATTCTAAAGCCTATGAATCTACTAATGGAGTAAAGATCAATCGTTTTGTTGGTCCACATCCAGCAGGTAATGTTGGTGTTCAGGTAAACAAACTGGATCCCATTAATAAAGGAGAATCGATATGGTACCTGTATCCACAGGATGTTATCAATATTGGACGCTTCTTTGAAAGCGGAAAAGTAGATCTTCGAAAAAAGGTAGCTCTTACGGGTTCAGAAGTAAAAAACCCTCAATATTTTGATATTGTTGTTGGAGCTTCTATCGAGTCTATTGTTTCAAATAATGTAAGCAGTGATAATGTAAGATACATATCAGGAAATGCATTGACCGGATCTAAAGTTGAATTAGATAGCTTTGTTGGTTATTATGATAATCAAATTACAATTCTTCCTGAGGGAAATTATCTTGATTTCTTATTGACTGATGGTTGGTTTGGTTTAGGGCTCAATAAATTGAGTGTTTCTAAATCTTACTTTAGTTGGCTGATGCCGAATAAAGAATATACCTTAACGACTAAGTTGAACGGTGAATTACGTGCATTTGTAGTCACAGGAGAGATGGAAAAGGTATTCCCATTTGATATTTACCCTATGCAATTATTGAAAGCGATCATGATAGATGATATTGACAGCATGGAGCAGCTTGGAATATATGAAGTTGATGCTGAGGATTTCGCCTTATGTGAATTTGTGAATACATCGAAAATTGATGTTCAGCATATTGTAAGAGAAGGAATGGAAAGCCTGAGGGTTGAATTGTTATAATTGGTACTAATCTAAATTGAAATAAATTGAAGTTTATAGAGAATTTTTTTCAGAAGTATAGAAATGATTTCGAAGAAGGCGGGAAGAACTACAAATGGCGTACGTTCTATGAAACTTTTTTCACTTTCGCATTTACTCCTGATATTACGACAACTAAAGGTTCACATATCCGAGATTCAATCGATTTAAAGAGAACCATGTTTTTTGTGGTAATCGCATTGATCCCAGCTACATTATTTGGAATGTGGAATTTGGGATATCAACATCATCTTGCAGTAGATGGAGTTGATGATCTTAATATATGGGGCAATTTTTGGATTGGATTTTTACAGTCCATGCCAATGATATTGGTTGCGTATATAGTAGGATTAGGTATTGAGTTTTTATTTGCAATGAAGCATCACCATGGTATTCATGAAGGCTTTTTGGTTTCAGGATTACTGATTCCACTTATCATGCCTGTCAATACACCATTGTGGATGGTTGCTGTTGCTACCGCTTTTGCTGTTATTATCGGTAAAGAAGTTTTTGGTGGTACAGGAATGAATATTGTAAATATTGCAATCACTGCAAGAGCATTCTTATTCTTTGCATATCCTACTATGATGTCGGGTAACAAAGTATGGATCGACCTTGCAGGAAAGGCACCAGTTGATGGTTATACAGGAGAGACAGCACTTGGTTTGGCCGTTCAGGGAGGAGCCGAAGCTGTTAATAATGCTGGAATGACTTTGATGAGTTCTTTCTGGGGTAATATACCTGGTTCTATTGGTGAGACATCTACAGTAGCAATACTGATAGGAGCTTTGATATTAATTTATACGGGAATCGCTTCTTGGAAAATTATGCTATCAGGAATTGTCGGAGGAGCATTAATGGGAATGATCTTTAACTGGCTTGGACCTCAATATTTCCCGGATAACCTTTACCTTCAAGTAGACTGGTTCCATCACTTAGTTCTTGGTGGATTTATGTTTGGTATTGTGTTTATGGCTACCGATCCGGTTACTGCATCACAAACGGAAAAAGGAAAGTGGATCTATGGATTCTTTATCGGCCTATTAGCAATTCTTATTAGAACCGTTAATCCGGCTTACCCGGAAGGAATGATGATGGCTATCTTATTTATGAATATTATGGCTCCACTTATTGATCATTACGTGGTTCAAGGAAATATAAAGAAAAGAATGAAACGCTTAAAGCCGGTTAAGGCCTAAAAAAAGAATTATCATGGCAATAGATAGAAATAGCAATGCTTTTACATTCGGTTTTGCAATCGCAATGGTGATAGTCGTAGGGTCTGTTCTGGCCTTTTTATCCATGTATTTGAAACCTCTTCAACAGAAGAATGATAAGGATAAAAAGATGATGAGTATACTCGGAGCGATCAATGTAGATGCAACACGACAAAATGCTGATGAAATGTACATTAAGTTTATTAGCGATTCCAGGGTGTTAAATGCTCAAGGAGATGTAATAGAAAGCGAAGTAAGTGCATTTGATATAGATAAGAAGAAACAATACAAAAACAAAAATATTGCAGTTGAGGACCGTATTCATCCTTTATTTATTTCGGATATAGATGGAGCCAAGTATTATATTATTCCGATGGCCGGTGCCGGATTATGGGGGCCAATATGGGGGTTTATGGCAATAGAAGAAGACTTTACTACAATTTATGGTGTGCGATTCGATCATAAAGGAGAAACTCCTGGTTTAGGTTCTGAAATATCTTCTTATGAGAAATTCCAAAAGCAATGGGAAGGTAAGAAGATAGCAAATGATGATGGTTCATTCCATAGTTTTTTAGTATCTAAATCACCTGCTGATCCAAGTGATCAATTTGCAGTAGATGGAATAACCGGAGGTACAATAACAAGTAAGGCCTTGGAAGAAATGGTAAATAGATCTGTTTCAACCTACGTGAAATACTTTAATTCTTTACAAAAAGAATCTGTTGAATAAATTAGAAATATTATGAGTACAGAAACAGCAGAAATTCAATTGAAAAAACCCAAAGAGGGACTTTTTTCTAAGAAAAATAGAAAATTGATCACCGATCCACTCGATGACTCAAATCCCGTTACGGTTCAAGTATTGGGAATTTGTGCAGCATTGGCCATTACAGTTCAAGTAGAACAAGCAGTAGTGATGTCAATGTCGGTATTGTTTGTATTGATGGGTGGTAATTTTATCATATCCTTACTTCGAAATGTAATTCCAAACAGAATTCGAATCATCGTTCAATTGGTGGTCGTAGCTGCACTGGTTATTATAGTAAATGAAGTGCTAAAAGCCTACTTACCGGATGTTTCTACTAAATTATCTGTCTTTGTTGGTCTGATCATTACCAACTGTATTATCATGGGACGTTTAGAAGCTTTTGCATTAGGAAATAAACCTTGGCCATCTGTTCTTGATGGATTTGGTAATTCAATGGGATATGCTTGGATACTTATAATTGTTTCCGTTTTTAGAGAGTTTTTCGGATCTGGAACTTTATATGGTTTTAAAATTCTAGAACCACTTGGTCTGTATGAAATCGGATATATGAATAATAATATGATGATTTTGCCACCAATGGCATTGATCACAGTTGGAATTATTATTTGGGTACAACGTGCTCGTAATACTAAATTGATCGAAGCTAATTAATAGAAAAGAACTATGGATTCATTAAATATATTCGTAAAATCGATCTTCATCGATAACATGATTTTCGCTTACTTCCTTGGAATGTGTTCCTATCTGGCGGTTTCGAAAACAGTTAAAACGGCTGTCGGACTTGGTGCTGCTGTAATATTCGTATTGGGAATTACCGTACCAGTAAATTACCTCTTGGAGAACTATGTTCTTAAAGAAGGAGCTTTAACTTGGTTAGATCCTGAATACGCTAACATTGATTTAAGCTTTTTAAGCTTTATATTATTTATTGCTGTAATCGCTTCAATGGTTCAATTGGTTGAAATGGTAGTAGAGAAGTTTTCTCCTGCACTGTATGGTGCATTAGGGATCTTCCTTCCGCTTATCGCTGTAAACTGTGCCATTCTTGGAGGTTCTTTATTTATGCAAGAACGACAATACAGTACAATAGGTGAAGCTACTTGGTTTGGGTTAGGTTCTGGGGTTGGATGGTTATTAGCAATTGTAGCGATTGCTGCTATTCGTGAAAAGATCCGTTATTCAAATATACCTGCCCCTTTAAGAGGACTTGGAATTACTTTTATTATCACAGGACTTATGGGTATTGCTTTTATGAGTTTTATGGGTATTCAATTATAATAAAAAGAGACTATGGGAATTACTATTTTATTAACCATTGCGGTATTTATGGCCCTGACTTTATTGTTGGTTTCAATCCTTCTTTTTGCCAAAGCGAAACTTTCTCCTTCGGGGAAAATTAAAATCCTGGTCAATGGGGAAAAAGAACTAGTAGTTGAAGGGGGAAATACACTATTGTCAACCTTAAGCGAAAATGGAATATTCTTACCTTCTGCCTGTGGTGGTGGTGGTACTTGTGTTCAATGTACTTGTCAAGTTACTAAAGGAGGAGGATCTATTCTCCCTACTGAGGTGCCTAACTTTTCAAGAAAAGAGATCGCCGCTGACTGGAGATTAGGTTGTCAGGTTAAGGTGAAAGAAGATATGGAGGTCCAGATTCCTGAAGAGATTTTCGGTATTAAAAAATGGGAAGCTACTGTAATTTCTAATTATAGTGTAGCCTCATTTATTAAAGAGTTTATTGTAGAGCTTCCAGAAGATATGGATTATAAAGCTGGTGGATATATTCAAATTGAAATTCCTCCAACGACGGTTAACTTTAAGGATATGGATATTACAGCTCATCCTGAAGAGCATCCTGGAGAACCTGATAAATTCAAAATGGAATGGGATAAATTCAATCTTTGGCCTTTGGTAATGACGAATGACGAAGAAGTGGTTCGTGCTTATTCTATGGCTTCTTATCCTGCTGAAGGGAGACGTGTTATGCTGAACGTACGTATTGCTACACCACCTTGGGATAGAAAATCAAATGATTGGATGAAAGTTAATCCGGGTATTGCATCATCCTATATTTTCTCTAGAAAAGAAGGAGATAAAGTTACGGTTTCAGGCCCTTACGGTGAATTCTTTATAAAAGATACGGATGCAGAAATGTTATACATCGGTGGTGGAGCTGGTATGGCACCAATGAGATCTCATTTATATCACCTATTTAAAACATTAAGAACGGGAAGAAATGTTACTTATTGGTACGGAGGTCGTTCTAAAAGAGAATTGTTCTATATGGAGCATTTTAAAGAACTGGAAAGGGAATTTCCTAACTTTAGATTCTACTTGGTTTTAAGTGAACCAATGGAAGAAGACAATTGGAAAGTGAAGACGGATATGGATGATAGGGAAGGAGATGGTTTTGTAGGATTTGTACACCAATCGGTGATCGATAATTATTTGAATAAGTTGGATGCACCAGAGGATATTGAATTTTATTTCTGTGGTCCACCAATGATGAATAATGCGGTTACGCAAATGTGTGATGACTTTGGAATTCCACCGGAAAATGTGAGTTTCGACGATTTTGGTGGCTAGGATTAGATTAAGTATTGCAGACTGAAGAATTTATAATTGTATCACAGAGGTTCACAGAGATTTTTCTTTGAGAACCTCTGCGTTTTCTTTGCAATCCTATTTTTCCAATTTTTAACACAATGAATAATTTATATAAAGGAAGAAGTAGTGTTAAGGTGCTAATCCTTTTTTTTTATGTAGTACTATTCTCTTCTTGTTCTAACGAAAGATTAATAGACATAAAAGGTCAAGCACAAGGGACTTATTATTCGGTTAAATATGTAGCGGATACGGAGATAATAGGCAAGAGTGAATTCGATGCCTTATTCGCAGCCATCGACTCTTCTTTATCTACTTACAAAGACTATTCAGTAATATCAAGATTTAATCAACTCGATTCGATTGTAACAAACGATCCCTGGTTTATCGAAATGATGAACCAGAGTGAAAAGGTATACAAGGAAAGCAATGCAACATTCGATCCTACAGTAATGCCTTTGGTTCGGGCCTGGGGTTTTGGACCGGAGGGAAGAAAGCGTATTACAAAGCTCTCCATCGATTCGCTTTTGGTTTTTGTAGGATGGGAAAAGCTGATCATTAAAAGAATAAATGGTGAAATGAGTGTTAAGAAGCATGTGGCTGGAATGCAACTTGATTTTAATGCCATTGCTCAGGGTTATGCTAGTGATATTATTGCGGATCGACTAAACGAATTGGGGATAGATAATTACCTGATCGATAGTGGCGGTGAATTACGAGCGAAGGGTGTTAATCAAAAGGGGGAAATATGGAAGATAGGCATCGACCGGCCGGAAGATAATGCCAATGGAAGAGAATTGATCGCTGTTTTTAAGTTGGATAATAAATCGGTGGCTACCAGTGGTAATTACCGAAAATTCTATATAAAAGATGGCGTAAAGTATTCGCATACGATCTCGCCGATTGATGGAAATCCTGTTGAGCATACCTTGCTAAGCGCGACGGTAATAACTGATACTTGTTCTTTAGCAGATGCCTACGCTACTGCACTGATGGTAATGGGAACTGAGAAAGCGATTGAATTTATTGAAAATACTCCTTCAATAGAAGCTTATTTAGTTTACTCAGATCAGGATGGAAAATTTATAACTTATCAGAGTAAAGGATTGGAAGGGATAATTGAGGAGAGGGAATGAGAGAATTGAAAAGGAGTGATGGAAGTGAAAGGAGTGAGAAAAATAAAGGTCAGGCTGAGCTTGTCGAAGCCTATTAATCCCTGGCTACAAATAATCAATCCAATGTGAGGCAATTTTAAAAAACCCCTACTCGTTTTTACACTTCTGATCTGGTCGTGAACCACAGGAAGTACAACTGCTACCTTCTTTGTTTAAATGCGGACTTGCACTAGCGCATGTACCATGGAATTTTCCTTCTTTTTTGAATAGTATTTTTACTGCTAACCCTGCAAAAGCTAGCGCGAGTAATCCGATGGTGAGAAGTATTAATTTCATGTAATCGCTATTTAGTACAAAGGTACGAATAATTCAAAATTTAACAGTAAAAAACGCCTCAGAATGAAGCTAATATTTGTATGATATGTTACAGTAATCGCTTTTTAATAATGAATCAATTCCCCACTTCCTGTATGCGATTCAATATAAATTTCAGGGTCATTGCTATAAAAAATATTTCCCGTTAGATCCAGCTTTACTTTGATATAGTCAGATGTGTTGATCGTCATATTCCCTGTTCCCCCATTTACGTAAAAACCATTTGTAACAATTAAATCCGACATGTCAAAAATAGATTGAGATGTTGAATAAGTATATACAAAATCAAAACTTCCTTTTAGGTATACATTGGCTGCACCCGTATGATGAATCAGCTCCAGCTTGTTTCCATATAGCTCCAGGTCATATTCACCAACCCCTTGTTGTATATCAATAAGTAGTGTATCTACATTAAATGGACCATCAGTATAAAATCCTCCGTAGCCGGTATAATAAATTGATTTTATACTTGGGATAGTAAGCGTAACTTCAAAAGGAGTGCTCAAATCACGTGTCCATCCACAGGTGGTTAAATTTTCAATGATCAATCTATCTCCTTCAACAGTTGTTTTGTAACTATCTAATAGATTCTCTCCTCCTCTTACTATGGCCTTAAGCTCAGAACCTTGTTTAATAGTTACTACCGCATCATCACGAATATCCAAGGTAGTTACATTTCCTACTAAAATTCGCTCAATGCTCACAATATTTCCTTGGCGAGTAAAACAATTACTTCCATTGTCTTTGCTGCATCCTAAAAATAAGATAAGCACAAGCGATAGATATTTATATCTCATTAAAATCTCCATCCTAATCCTAGTTCTAAATTTCTGGCTCTCGCCCATTCTGTCTTTAAACTAACATTTAAAAATAAGTGCTCACTGGCAATCCATTTAAAACCAACACGATGGTAATAAGACTTAAAATCAGGATTCTTATTGTATAAATAAAACCCCCATTGTAGCATAAACTGAAATTGCTCCAGATTTAGTAAATATCCGGCTGCTATTCCAGCCTGAAAAGAATCATCTATATATTGATAAGCATATTCTGCTTGTTGAGCATGACTAAAAAAGAGATCTGCACTTCCTACTAAAGCACTTTTAAAAGTTAATGTATAATAGCTTATGAAACGTGCATTAATGACTAAGGATTTTAAATTCATTATACGACTTTGTCGCGCACCCATTGAAAGAGATACTTCATGAGTCCATTTTTTATAAATAGGCTCAGGAATCGGCGTATTATCAATTACTTGTTTTCCAATTTTGTATTTCAAACCAAGCTGAAGCGAAGGGAGGTTTAAACCAAGGTTTGGAAGCTGAACACCAGTATTTGAGAAATGAGCTATGCCAATGCCTGCATTTAAGGCCAGATTTCTACTCAGTATAAACTCTTTTTGTATTTCAAGTAATAGAAAAAAATTCAAATTAGTTCCAATAGCAATGTTTTGATTATTTGTTTCAGGATCAAATTTGGAAGTCAATAAACCCGGACCAAAACCAAAACGAAGACGAACTGTACTCCAGAAATTTTCACCAAGAGGTCTATCCAAAAAGACAAATACAGAAATAGCATTTCCTAATTCTTCAGAGAAAGTGAGTGGTGAATAATAAACACCTATCCCTATTTCAGGTTGATTATAATAGCGATGCCAAAGTTTATCACCCTTAGTTTGATACGCTGCGTATATTCTAAAAGAAGGAAAGTGGCGTGTGGACAAGCGGTTCATTTCCACATGGTGCCCAATTAGAAACCCATAATCTGCTTGACCCGTTATCGAAAAGGCATGGATGCTTTCATCCTGTGCGATCAACGACGGAAAAAGAGTGATCAGAAATAATAATATTGTGAATAAACTCCTCATTTAAACGATGGTCAAAGTTAAAATAAGAAGGCTGATTTTATACTTTTATCAAAGATAATTTGAACAGAATGGATAATCGCCTGCTTGCTTTTAAACGCTTATTAGATATTATGGATGACCTACGGACGCAATGTCCTTGGGATATGAAACAAACGATGGAAAGTTTGCGCCATTTAACTATTGAAGAAACCTATGAATTATCTGATGCAATATTGGATGGTGATTTGGAAGAAGTGAGAAAAGAACTCGGCGATCTCATGCTGCATCTCGTTTTTTATTCAAAAATAGGAAGTGAAGAAAAGGCATTTGATATCAGTGATGTTTTGAATGGAATATGTGAAAAATTGATTCAGCGTCATCCACATATCTATGGAGATGTTGAGGTAAAAGATGAAGAGGAGGTAAAAGCAAATTGGGAGAAGTTAAAATTGAAAGAAGGAAACGAATCTGTTCTTTCAGGTGTGCCAAGGTCACTTCCTTCTCTTGTAAAAGCATCTAGAATTCAGGATAAAGTAAAAGGAGTTGGTTTTGATTGGGAGCGAAAAGAGCAGGTTTGGGAAAAAGTAGAGGAGGAGATACACGAATTTAAGGATGAAGTAGAAAAAGGCTCGGATATGATCGAAGCTGAGTTTGGTGATGTTCTTTTTTCATTGATCAACTATGCACGTTTTATCGATGTTAATCCTGATGATGCGCTGGAAAAAACCAATAAGAAATTCATTAAACGATTTATGTACCTCGAGAAGGAAGCAAAAAAGGCAGGGAAGGAGTTATCAGAGATGAGTCTGGATGAAATGGATGTGTATTGGAATAGGGCGAAGGAGTTGTGAGAAAGGAGTGATCCTCCTTCGCTTCGCTACGAAGGACAAGAAAGGAGTGAAGGAGTGAAAAAGAGTTAAAATTTAATGTTTACACACTTTACGGGATAGTGTCGTAAAAAAGCCGCTACCGATCCTTAGACCAATAGCAGCTTAATATATTCAATAACTATTTCGTTTAGTGCGTGCTCAAATAATTAGCAATACCTTCATGAGATTCTACCAATCCGTCTTTTCCTTTTTCCCAGTTTGCAGGACAAACCTCACCATTTTCTTCATGAAATTGTAAAGCATCTACCGTTCTTAGCGCTTCACCTACACTTCGTCCAAGAGGTTCATTGTTTACAACCTGATGCTGTACAACTCCGTCTTTGTCAATTAAGAATAATCCACGGTAGCAAACCATATTACCGGTGGCGATAAGTTTTCCGTTTTCATCATAATCGTATTCCCCTTGTAAAACATCATAAGCATCACCAATTGTTTTTGAAGTATCTGCAACAATAGGATAAGTAACGCCTTTAATTCCACCATCATTTTTCTCCATGTTTAACCAACCCCAGTGCGACTGCTCTGTATCAGTAGAACAAGCTACAACTGCAACGTTTCTTTTTTCAAATTCACCTAAGGCTTCTTGAAAAGCATATAATTCGGTAGGGCAAACGAATGTAAAATCCTTTGGGTAAAAGAAAAATAATACGTGTTTCTTACCTAAAAATTGATCTAATGAAAAATCTTCAACTATCTGTGCACCATTGATCACCGCTTTTGCGCTAAATGAAGGTGCTTTTTTACCGACTAATACTGACATTTTCTTTGTATTTAAAATTGAGTGCAAAGTTAAGCTAAATCAAGCCAAGTTGATAAACTTTTGACATAAATGAACCATTATAATTATTTATAATGTTATAAGAAAAACTGATAGTAGAAATCCCAAAATGATGGCAATCAGTTTTGCTAGGTTGATCTTATGGGTATCTGAACTTTCAAAAATGATGGTAGTACCAACGTGAATAAATATCCCTACAACAATTGCCATGATCTGTTCCAATTGGAAGGGAATACTTTCGCTAAAATAATAGCCATACATATATCCTACTGGAGCAATTATTGCAAAAAGCAGGATTTGCATAAATACCTTCGACTTACTTTTATATTGAGTCAAAAGTAAACTGGTAAGCACAATTGCGATTGGTAACTTGTGAAGGATCACTCCTATTAGAAATGAATGATTCTCGTCTAAATGATCAACGTCCCCAATTCCAATTGGAATTCCTTCGATAAAAGCATGCAAGTATAACCCGATCAATACGCCTACAAGTGAAGAGGATTTACTTAAATGTGCATGGCCATGTTCGATTCCTCGTGAGAGATAATCCAAAAGTACTTGAATAAAAAAACCTAGGATGATAAAAAGGCCAATATTGGAAGCGTCAGATAGGTATAGTTCGGGTAGGATATGCAGGAATACTATTGAGATAAGATAAGCCCCACTGAAGGTGAGCAACAGCTTAAGGTATTTTTTTATTCCACCGATAGCAAATGCCAACAAGGAACCTAAAAGTGGAGAAATAAATAATAGTAATAGATCTGTGGTCATCCCTTTTTCTTTTTACAAATTAGAATAAGTCGATCGGAAGTTGATTCATCGAAACTTTCCATTTTATAATTTCCATAAACACCGGCAATAGTAAAGTTAGCTACTTCCAGCATGTTTTCGAAATCTATTAATTTGAATGCTTGCACCTGCTCACTAAAGTTAAATTGGGTTCCTCTATCATTAAAACTAATCTTTTTAATGATGATGTCATTTTCAACCCTTCGTTCAATGGAGAAATCTAATCCATCCACGTGCTTCGTTTCTTCTTTCACTAGGTTTGCAATGATCTTTGAGACATTTAAAAAATCGATAACAAAACACCCATCATCATTTAACATTTCATGTACAGAGGACAGTACATTGATGTTATCTCTTATGTCAGTAAAATACCCAAAGCTGGTGAATAGATTAAAAATACAGTTAAAGTCGCCTCCTTTAATCGCTTCTCGCATATCCTGAATCAGAAAATGAAGCTTCTCATTTTCAAACTGCTTCGCCCATTCGACACTTGATTTTGACAGGTCTGCCCCTGTGACATTATAGCCAAGCGTGTTTAAATAGCGACTATGTCTACCCTTACCGCAGGCCAGATCTAAGATAGTTGCATTAATTGGTGGGTCTAATTTATTGAGTAAATTTCGCAAAAACGATTGCGCTTCTTCATCATTTCTATCCTTATAAAGTTGATGATAATAAGGGGAATCGAACCAAGTTTTAAACCAATCTTTATTCATTGAAACGAATTCATTTTACATACGTTTAATAAACAAAACTATGTGAAAAAGCTTTCTTAAACCTAATTATTAATACAATTTATTTTTTCAAATTGTAAACTGGGTTATTTGAATGAATTTACTTTAGTATTTATGACAGATATAAAGAGTTCGGGATTATTTGAGATTTACGAAGATTTAAAAAAGAAGAATATAATTCTATCCTTTAAAGGTGATATTACACCTGACCTTTTGACCTCTATATTGTTCGTGATTGAACAAAAGCTGGATCGTTACGATGAAACGACCAAGGTTAAACGAAAAGTATTTAACGTTCTGGTTGAATGTCTTCAGAATCTATATCATCACTGTGATGAGGATACAGAAGAAAAATTGATTGAAAGCAATGATGTAAAACCTTCCGTAATCGTCATGGTTGCAAAGAATAAAGAAGGATATAATATTCTTACGGGAAATATGATCCCAAGTGATAATGTAGGAATATTAAAAAATAGATTGGAAGAAATTAACGAATTATCTAAAGATGAGCTAAAAGAATTATATCTTGCAACATTAACGGACGGAAAGCGATCTAGAAAAGGCGGAGGGGGGTTAGGCTTTCTTGAAATTGCTAGAAAATCAGGTAGAAAGCTTGAATTTGGTATTGTTCCTTATAATAACAAAAGTTCGTTTTTTAGTTTAAATGTAAAAATAGCCCAATAGAGGTATATAATTATGAAAGACCTGATAATCAAAGGTGAAGCGAAGACTCCAACAGTTAAGTTTAATTTTCAAAACGGCGAATTATTAATTTCAGGCCGTTCAATCCCTGAGAATTCAGTTGAGTTTTATGAACCTATTATTCAATGGCTTGAAGAATATAAAGCATCGAATGGAGGAGGGCTTAAAGTTGATATTAAACTAGAGTATTTTAATACTTCATCTTCTAAATGTATTCTTGACCTGTTTAAAAAACTGGAAGAATTAAATGAAGTTAAAAAAGCGATAGCCATTCAATGGTATTTTGAAGCAGATGATGAGGATATGGAAGAAGCTGGACAGGATTTTCAAGCCATTATCAATGTTCCAATGGAATTGGTTTCTGTTGAAAGTCTGTAATTGATCACAAGACTGTATTAGTTTCTTTCTACTTACTCCAAAAGTATGCTGCTGCTTCTTAAAGCCTAATGATAACGATTTTCATTGTGATCAATATATCTGGGTGAAAAAGTCACCTAGCGTTACTAATTAACTATATAGGCTTTTTATCCACCTGGCTGATCTATTGAAAAAATCGGTGAACAAGGTGATTCCGAAAATTAGTGTAATAACCCAAATAACTAAGGTGTTTGCCCATAATGTAGGTACCCAACGACCAAATAATCGTTTATAAGGTGAGTAAAAATGAGAGTTTAAAAAACGGCTATTATAAGGCTTGATATAGATATAATCTTTTTTGTGTATTAAGTCCCCTTTGTACTCTTGAATAAAGGTTGTCGTATTACTATTGGTTAAAAAACTATTTAGATTATCATTAGTATAATCGTCTTTAAATTGAATGAATTTTTTCTTACCCATTTTCTCTTCAAGTCCGATGATGATCTTGTCTTTTTTGCGATTGTTTACATTGTAGATATTGATATAATGCTTTCCTATTTGGTTAAGTACCTTGAAGGTTTCATTATATACATCCAACGTAAATTTGTCCAGATATAAGTTGGAACCGTCGTATTCAAAATCAAGAAATATGCTTTCACTTTCAAGTGCATTTCTAATAATCCGCAGGTTATATTCTAGTTTTTTATCAGTTTCAACACTTTTTTCTAAAGCTAAATCTCTTCTCGCGCTTCGAAGCCTATTTTCAACGGCGTCTTTCCAACTCCCTTTTTTGTAGTTAGCATATTTTAACTTGCTTTCTAAGTTGAAAAATTCATTCTCATATTTATTATTGACAAATTGATTTACTGCCAATGCCTCATATGCCCAGCGGGAAGTCATTATATTACCAACAACAGGTACGCCATCTTGTGAGTCAAACAAAGGATTTAGCTTATCAAACTTTACAATTACCCCACTGAAAAGAAGTTGCGGGATGATGATAATAGGAATAATGATATAAATAACCTTGATCGATTTTAAAGATGCCGAAATATTTAATCCAAGAATATTTGCGAATGCACTAGCGCTAAATAATACTACCCAGTACGGGAACATCATTCCTTTTATCCCCAAGATCAAATTTCCTAAGATCACAAAGCTTAAGGTCTGCATCAATGAAATAATAAATAAGACAGAGATCTTGGCGAATAGATAACTTCCTTTGCTCAAGTTCAGAAAAGACTCTCTGGTCAGAACTTTCTTGTCACGTATTATTTCTTCGGCACTTACGGTAAGGCCAATGAATATGGCAACGATAACGGACATGAATATGAAAATGGGAATGTTTTCATTCAATCGAAAGTTATAAATAGCTTCATTTTCTCCTCCGGTTTGAATAAAACGTAAAAACCAAGCGAGTAGAATTGCCAATAGAGGAGCTTCCAAAGAATTGATCAACATGTATTGCTTGTTTGTCAATTTTGTCAGGATGTCTCTAATCGCAAATATTTGAAACTGCTTAAATTTATTAGGGATTTTAAATATGTTCTTTGGTAGTTTTGATTTTTCACTTAAGTCTGAAGAGGATTGGCTGTCGATCTTTTCTGTGTAGATACTATTCCATTCCTTGGCATCTTTTTTTCTTATCTCCGTAAAATGACCATCTTCATCAACAATATTGGATTCCATAATATTGAAGATCTGCTCAGGGTTCACATTACCACAAGTAGGACACTCGCTCTCTTCACAATTAGCATGACCAATGATCGTTTTAAAATAAACGATAGCCTCTACCGGGTTTCCTTTGTAAACCGGATAACCTCCTTGATCGAGTAGGAGTAGTTTATCGAACATTTTAAAGATATCCGAGCTTGGTTGATGGATAACAACAAAGATCAATTTGCCTTTTAAAGCAAGTTGTTTAAGCAAATCCATTATGTTTTCCGAATCTCTAGAAGATAATCCGGATGTAGGTTCATCAACGAATAAAACTGCTGGCTCACGAATTAACTCCAATGCAATATTGAGTCGTTTACGTTGTCCTCCACTAATTTTCTTATCTAAAGGCGTCCCAACACGTAAATCTCTCGCTTCAAATAAACCTAAGGATCTGAGCGTATCATTTACTTTTTCTGTAATAGTAGCCTCATCGAGGTTTCCAAAGCAGAGTTTTGCATTATAAAAGAGGTTTTGAGAAACCGTTAACTCTTCAAATAACAAGTCATCCTGCGCTACGTACCCAATCAGTCCTTCAATTTTTTGTTTTTCTTTATGGATATCAAATCCATTGATAAGAACTTTACCACCTGTTGGTGCGTAATTTCCATTAAGTACGTTAAGGAGGGTAGATTTACCTGATCCACTTCCACCCATAATTCCAATCATCTGACCTGAATAACCATTGAATGAAAAATCATGGAGTCCTTTTTTTACTTTTCCAAAATGATATTCAATATTTCTTGTTTCAAAATTTATCTTCTCTTCATCAGGGTTTGCCATAAACTTACCCTGAATGGTACTGAAATAAATAGTTTGAAGTCCCGAAACACGAATGGATGAGCCTGGATTAAAAGCTTGTATGAAATTATTATTACTTAATTGATTGTTTAGATAAACCTCTTGTGTTCCTAAACTCTTTAAGAATAAGGTTTGAGCACTTGGTATATTAATAATAATGATAGGATCGTTGATCCCGTCTAAAACAATCTCTTTTGCTTCTTTGTATTTTTTACTTCCTGAATGAATATGAAGTAAGAGGTGATTATCTGCACCTTCGACTTTATCAGATACAAATTCTTTTATTCCTTGATATTCATTTTGATCTACTTTAAAAGCACCGGCTACGAGATCAATAAATTCGAGTTCTATCTCACTTACTCTTCCACCAGTGGAGTAGAGGAATTCAAAAAGCCTTACAACTATAATAACTCGTTCTCGCTGACTTAACTGTTGCTCTTTATTGATCTCAATACAGATCCTTAGAACTTTCGTAGAACTGGAAGAGATATTTCTTTTTCGAAATTTCTCAAGATGTAAAAAATAGAGTTGAAGGTATTCTTCAACAAGAGTATGGTTTAATTGTCTTTCAAGAAGCTTCCTTATTATTGATGCATCACCTTCACTGGGGTCATGATTTTCAACTTTTGCGATTACCGCAAAAAGTTGCATCAAGGCTTTAAGGATTTTTGAACTCATCTAAAAGTCCGACTATTATTCTTTGAATCCGATCAGTAAAACGGCACAACCAGAATTTTGAACAGACTGATCAAGCTGAGCTTCAATAATGCAATTAATCGTATTCTCAACGCTGAAATCCCAATAAGTGGCATTTTCATATTCAGCACTGCTAAACAAAACGTTTCTGTTTTGATCAAGTACATTGAAAATGATTCCCTGGTCTTTTCCCGATGAAGCAGAAATTCTATAGGTGGTATTACCAAAGAAAGTAGAAGAGAATTCTGCCATTTGATCATCGACTAACAAAGCACGATAGGTTTGACCATCTGAAATAAAATCTTTAGTAAAGTTGCTTTCACTAGCACGTGCAATTTCATCGCACTGACTATATACAGCACTTACAATAAAAATAAATATGAATGATGTTATAATTGACTTCATGATCGATTGATTATCCAGTTATTAAGGTTCTAATTGAAGTGATTTTCACTAGTATCTCTTCCAAAACTTTATCACTAACGATAACTTCGGTTGAGCTTTTTATAACAGTTACTTTTTTTGCAGGGTCCGTTTCCGGATGTGCATATTGATAATTTACTTGTACATTCTCAAAAACTTTTTCAAGCTCCTTAAATTCATTGTAAAGATCTTGTGATTGCTTATTAACATCATTACCAAGTAACAATACAATATTTGAAACTGTTTGTTTTTGTTCTCCAACACGTTTGGCTAATTCACCACTAGGGTCCATTTTTGCCAGATTAGAAGAAAAGTAAAGAGATTCGATAAATCCTCCTGCTAATATTAAACCAGCAATGTTTGCCTGGTCACTACTTTTTAAGTAGTTATCAGCAGCTCTAAACATATCCGATGAGATAGTCATTAGTGAATCTTGATTCTCAATGTTCTCGCCAATTCTTTCTACAAATTGATCATCCATTACAGACCCCAAATCAAGCTCATCAATTAGCTTTCTTAAGTTCTTCATGTATTTAATGGATGTTTCGTCCTGTCCATAATAGGATACATAAGCGAAATCAGCTCCATAAACACCTAAGTTCAATGCTTGCTTATACGTGCTGTTATACAGATTTAGATTTTCAATACTATTTACCAAATTATTATTGAACTCCGCACCTGTAGCTTTAATTAACTTCGCAGTTTGAATAGGTGAAGGGATACTAAAAAGCTGACCATTAAAGTTCATTATGTTAGAACCCTGATCAATTTTTATCGGATCTTCTGACTTTACCGGTTCATTATCATTCGTACATTGAATAAACAATAACGCAATAATTAGAGTTAGTAAAGAGTGTTTTAATATGTATTTAGTAGTAAACATAAAATCGGATTGTTTTGTTTAATGCCTTATTAACAAATTTAATTAAACCTTGCAGATTACTCTGCTTCTAGAAACTATTTTACTTCTTTTTTTCAAAAAGGTTTTCAACGATGCATTTATTGAATAATTATTTTTCGCGTAAATGTTGTTTTTCCATAAAATTGAAGGAAATAAGTACCTGGTAATAAGTCATTTTTAGCAATGACTATCGATTTTTCTTTAATGATGTATTCTTTAATTACTCTTCCACTAAGGTCGATCAATTGCATTTTTTCAGGTAGCGGGGCTGAGTTGAAAGTAACAGTAGCCTCTTTATTAAATGGATTAGGATAAATAGAGACCATCGCTTCATTTGAAATTTCATCTATTCCTACTGTATTGCTTACACACCCATCTTCAATAATATTAATAACATTAGAGTAATTCTCATTTACAATATCAATAATCGTCTCTATACAAATAGTTTGCGCAACCGTTTCATCAAAGAAATAGATTCTGCATAATGGTTTATAAATATCATTCTTAGAGATCAATGAATCTTCCATAGAAAGTGAGATCACCTCGTTTCCTGCGAATGCATACATTGGGTCAACAGGATATTCACTTGTATCTCCAATGTTTTCGACAGTTAATATTTGCAAGCCACTCATTTCAAATTGATAACCTACTACCTTTTTATAAGGATTTCTCATATGGATATCCACGAAATTCTCATTCCAATTAACAGAATCTATCTTTAACCAAACAGTGTCAGAGATATCAACATAACCGCTGGGAAAATTGCAATGGTCATGATCTAAGCCACCATCATGCGGGTGATTTGCGCCGTATAAAATACAATCTACTAATTGTGCCGCATCGGTAACGGTAATAAGACTGTCGGCATTTACGTCTGTACATTGATTGGCTTCAATGTCATCACCCAGAATGTTAGTTAGGTATAACCCAGCATCTTCTAATTCTTGAATTTGATTGTTTGAAAGGTCACCAATTTGAGAATTTCCGCCACAAACTCCTTCACAATCCGGAATTGCAGAGCCATATAATGTACCTTCACAATCAACATAGGCATCACACTCTTCCAATACATCAAAAGCTAAGTTACCATCATCATCATGATACAGCGTGAAGCATACCTGAGACCAATTATTTTCATAATCCATTTCAATATGTCCGAGAGCATCCGGAGATTGATCCCAATTTGTACGTGCAACAAAGGTATAAGTACCATCTTCGACATCTGTTACATCTATCCAATTACACTGTGTGCCTGACCCATAAATATCTGCACATCCTGCTGTAATTCCCATGTTGCTACAACCGTATTTAGCAACGCCATCCCAACAAGTAATATCCATAACACAAAATCCATTCTTAAAACCTACAGGAAGAGGAACGCCATTTGTATCGTATAGAATATACTCTGCATATCCTTTATAGTGCGTGTGCCCATGGCAATTTTCGAAATCAAATTGTTCGGGGTTATCCACAGGATCACCTATGTAATAATCAACATTTCCAATATTAGCGATCCACGTCGAAAAACGGATCAATTCGCGTTCCCCCATTCCTGTTACACATTCTTCTTCTACATCACAAAAACCTGCAACTGTGCTTCCAACTACCATTGAATTAATGAGCTCATCCTGAAGAATAGTAAGGTCTGGTCCATCGAGACATAAACTATCACCTGGATAATAGCAAGTATCAGATACAGTTGCTAAAGGGTGGTAATTACAAGCATTAGAATCCGTGCAACCGATCACCGGACCATCATAGTAAACGCTCCATTCGATGGGGTTGGTGTCACAAGTTTCGTAGCCACCAATTCGAATATATACAAGCTCATCAACTTCTAAAATAGCATGGAGAATAGCTAAACTATCGCAATCTCCTTCATTGTCAGAAAAATAAGTGGTCCCCACATGATCTTCAGTTACGTTTATTCCATAACAGTCGTCGTATAACCAGATCTTCGTATCACAATCATTATCATAACATGTAGAAACAATGTAATTACCCGTGCTGTCTGCCGTAAAAACATACCAATACTCTCCTTCCGGAGTAGTAAAAAATCCTTCATCAACATTTACAGCAGTTAAGCAACTAAACCCTGGTGGGCATGCCATTTCGATCGATTCTCCAAATCCGTAATTTCCGTTATTGGCAATTAATTCTCCATCATAATAGAGCCAGTACCCACCACTTCCTAAAATTCCATCTCCATAAGAGTCATAAATAGTAAAGATCATGCATTCACTTGTATCAGCACAAATACTTCCACCAGTCGATTCTCCATCTATAACTACGCTGCCATCAGGCATGGTAATATCCCAGGAAATCTCATAAGGATAGCTGTCCGGACTGATAATAACTTGTACTAATGCTTCATTGCTTTCACAGTTCAGTGGAGCCTCTACATTTATAGAGCTCAGCTCCCACGTTATGCTTTGTCCGGCACATGCCGTATTATAATCACCAATTCTTATATAATAATCAGTACCAGCAAGAAGTACAGCATCTACCGAAGTTTGCAGACTACCACAGGCATCATCATTATAGGCAATTGTATTTAAAATACCTTCATTAAAGCTAAGGCCATCACAATAACTATATACATAGATCTTTGTGTCGCATGTACTAAGACCACAGGTTGTAAGGTTATATTCTCCTGTCGAATCCGGTGTAAAAACATACCAGGTTTCCGGAGAATCTGCAGTATGTTCTCCTTCTTCAACTATTAATGCACTACTGCAGTCGTCTTGCGAAAAAGAGATAAATGGGATGAGTAGAAAGAGAAGTAAGTAAAGTGATTTCATGATACCTTGTTTGTTTATAGGAAGTTAAATATAGTAAAATGAAATTCACATTCCTTTTTAAGCCTTTTCATTTGATGATTTTCCTTGTGAGCTTTGTATTTACTTAGAGTCATTGTGGTTAAAATCCATTGAAGAATTGTTCTGTACATCCGTTTCAATTTGTACTTTGGCATTCCCTAATAGTTTATATGGACAGAGTCACTTTATTCGTAGATGTTATCGTTCCTCTGGCAGTGCCGGAACGTTATACCTATAGGGTGCCTTACGAGTTAAACGATGAGGTAGAAGTTGGGAAGAGAGCCATCGTTCAATTTGGTAAAAAACGTTTGTATACTGCATTGATCTGTGAAATAAAAGATCATGCTAATGCCAAGTACGAAGCAAAATACCTTGATCTAATTATTGACTCATCACCGATCGTTCCTGCTAAAGTTATTGATTTCTGGAGTTGGATGAGCTTTTATTATATGTGTAATCCGGGTGATGTAATGAATGCCGCATTGCCATCCAATTTAAAATTTTCGAGTCAGACAGTATTGATGGCCGATAAAGA
This sequence comes from Flavobacteriales bacterium, assembly GCA_030591505.1. Lineage (GTDB taxonomy): Bacteria > Bacteroidota > Bacteroidia > Flavobacteriales_D > JAHECK01 > JAHECK01. The sequence continues at coordinate 24,313 of JAUVAY010000026.1, forward strand.
CTTTCCTATTGACCTGGAAGAATTGAGCATCGAAGAACGCAAGGTTTTTCAGTTAATAGCAGAAAATGATGGGATAATGCTTCAGGATGTTTCAACATCGAAGTATGTTCCTGTTACTATAAAAAATCTGATCGATAAAGGATTGGTATTCACTGCAGAAGAAATTAAAGACAGTTATAAGCCAAAAATTGAGGTTTTCGTTGAAATAGAAGAGGAGTATTCAAGTGAAGAGGGGCTTCAACTAGCAATGAACCTTTTACTTGATCACGAGAAACAATTAGAAGTTTTACTCGCTTTTGTTGATATAAGTAAAATTTTATCGACGGGTGAGAATAGAGTAGAACGCAAAAAACTAATAAAGAGAATTAATAGATCAAGCACTGCTATAACGCCATTAATTAAAAAGGGGATTGTAAAATTAGTAGAGCTAGAGGTTGATAGGGTTCACGGTTTTAGTGATACAGTCGTTGCGCTTCCTGAGTTGTCTTCCGCACAAAACACTGCTTTTGAAGCGATAAAAGAAGGATGGAAAGAGCATTCATGTACCTTGCTTGAAGGAGTGACTTCCTCTGGGAAAACGCTTGTTTATGCACAATTAATTAAGGAAGTTTTAGCACGCGGTGAGCAGGTTCTTTTCTTGTTGCCTGAAATTGGCTTGACCCAGCATTTGATCTCTCGGATAAAAAAATACTTTGGAATTTCAATGGGTGTTTATCATTCTAAGTTTAAAAAGGATGAGAGAGTTGAGATCTGGAATAAAGTACTTAATAATGATGAGAATGGAGGAAGGCTCATCTTAGGAGCAAGATCCGCGGTTTTTCTTCCTTTTCAAAAATTGGGTTTGATCGTCGTTGATGAGGAACACGATTCTTCCTTAAAACAATTCCAACCGGCCCCTCGTTACCATGCTCGTGATTCGGCTATTGTTCTTGCTTCAATAATGAATAGCAAGATCATTTTGGGTTCAGCTACTCCTGCATTGGAAAGCCGGTATTTAGCAATGAAGGGAAAATATAATTGGGTAAAATTGACTAAGCGTTATGGAGATATTCGCTTGCCTGAGATTGAAATAACTGATCTAAAAAAGGAAAAGACCAAAAAGTGGGAGCTCAATATCTTTAGTAAATTACTGATCGACCTTACTCGCTACGATCTACAAAATGGCCACCAGGTAATTTATTTTCAAAACAGAAGAGGTTATGCTCCCCTATGGTTATGCAAAGAATGCGGCTGGATACCAAGATGTGTGGATTGTGATGTAAACCTTACTTATCACATGCACAACCATTTACTCAGTTGTCATTATTGCGGGAAAAATTACTCTCCACCAATAAAGTGTAATGCCTGTGGCAGTTCGAAATTAAGTATGCCTGGATTTGGAACAGAGCGAATTGAAGAGGAAATTGCTGCCTATTTTCCGGATAAAAAGATAGCTCGTCTCGATCTGGACACTACCAGAACAAAGTACGGATATGAAAAGATCCTGAATAGTTTTGAAGAGAAGGAGATCGATGTATTGGTTGGAACTCAGATGATCGCTAAGGGCTTAGATTTTGACAATGTTCAATTAGTTGGAATATTGAATGCAGATATGATGCTGAATTTTCCTGATTTCAGAGCATTTGAACGTGCGTTTCAAATGATGGTTCAAGTGGCTGGGCGTGCTGGGCGACTTAAAAAACAAGGAAAGGTGGTTATTCAAACGCGTTATCCAGAGCATTGGGTACTTAAAGAAGTGAAGCGCCATGATTACTCTTCCTTTTATAAAAAAGAGATCATTGAACGGAAAAATTATATGTATCCTCCTTTTTACAGATTGATCCGCTTGGTCTTAGTGCATAAGGAAAAAGCAGTAGTTGATAAAGCAGCAGGTAAATTAGCAGAGCGACTTAAATTTAACTTGAAAGAGCGGGTTCTAGGACCTGAAACACCCTATATATCGAGAATTAGAAATCGTTTTCATGTACATATCTTAATTAAGATAGAGCGAGATATGTCTCCTCATAAGATTCGGTCTTTTATTCAATCAGAGATCGATCTTCTCCGTTCTCAAAAGGCATTTAAAAGCGTACGATTATATACAGATGTTGATCCTGTCTGAGATATAAAAAGTATCACGGAGTTTCTCAGAGTTAATTCGGAGTGTCACAGAGTAAAAAAATACCTTTGTGTAACTCATTTAACTTCGTGCAGCTCTGTGATACATTTAGCTTATTTCCATTCCTGCTCACCTAATAAAATCCACCTCATACCTACTCTCATTTCCTTTTTCATCATTTACAAATAATGAAAAATGATGTTTTCCTTTAACGATTCTATTATTATCAAATCG
>JAUVAY010000075.1 GCA_030591505.1 Flavobacteriales bacterium
CATTGATCTCTCTTGATATGGATACTGCATTGGTATATATCAACGGTGAGTTGGTATTAGGTTACCAATGGAGTCCTGATGGTGGGCCTAATGGTGGTGCAGCTATGAATACTTTAGGTGGAATTAATTTTTATGGAGCTTCTCCAAATTCTTTACCTATTGAGTATTACGTGGATGATGTAACATTTACTAGACTTCAGGCGATGACTTCATTTGATGCTACAATGGAAGCTGGTTTACCAGATATGTATGCTGCTGAAGTAATGGGTGCACCTTGGGATACTTGGTCAGCTGCTCCTGGAACAGGTGAAGATGCAATGATTTCAAATACGATGAATAATGGTGGACTTCAATCATTACATTTAACCGATGCTTCTACTGATCTTATTTATCGTTTTGGCGATCTTACTGAAGGACGCTATGAATTATCTTTTGATCTTTATGTTGATGCAGCCTCAGACGCTTACTATAATTTAATGCATGATTTTGATGGTGGGTTTGAATGGGCTTGTGATGTATATTTTAACGCTGATGGTACTGGATATCATAATGCCGCTGGTATTGATGTTGATTTCACTTACAGCACTGAAGTATGGAATAGAATTGAATACATTATAGACCTGGATAATGACCGTGCTTTATTTTATTTAAACGGAAAGTTTGTTCAAGAATGGCAATGGAGTCTTATCGGTGGTGATGGTTCTCAAGGTCTAAATCAATTAGCTGTTATGGATCTATTTCCAGCTGCGCAAACTACCCCTTCTTATTATATTGACAATTTTAATGTTCAAGAACTTGTTGGAATGATGGCAGGTGATATTGAGTATGAAGATTTTACTGCTCATTATAATGGTGAATATCTTGCTGCAGGTAACCCTGTTTGGTCTACTTGGAGTGATGCTCCAGGTTCTGCTGAAGATGCAATGGTAACTGATGCAATGTCTGCAAGTGCACCAAACTCATTAGAGTTAGTAGGTGGTATGGGAACAGATGCAATCTATCGTTTTGGAAACACAGGTAACTTAACCAGTGGTGCTGTAATGCTAGATTTCCAATTGTTGGTTCCTTCTGATGCAGACGGTTACTTTAACTTAATGCACGTTTTTGATAATGTTGCTAATGACTATATGTGGGCATTAGAATGTTACTTCAACGCAGCAGGTGCAGGTGAATTATCTGCAGGTTATGCTGATGCAACCGCATTTACTTATACTATGGATGAATGGATTCCTGTAAGCGTATATATTGATCTTGATAATGACTACGCAGCTTTATATGTTGAAGATGTAATGATCCTTGATTGGGTATTCTCTACTCAAACTGATGGTTCTGAAGGTCTGCTTCAATTAGCTGTTATGGATCTTTATCCACCAGCTGGAACTTCTCATTACTATATGGATGATATTATGGTTTATACTGCAGAAACAGGCTTGTCTGTTGAAGATGTAGTAAAAGCTAATTTAACTGTATATCCTAACCCAGCAAACGATATGGTTTATATCGAAAATGAAATAGCTGAAGATATTAATCTTCACGTTTTCAATGCTGCCGGACAAGCAATGATGAGTATTCAAAATGTATATAATAATGGTCGTATCAATGTTCCTACTGCAACATTAGATAACGGTATTTATTTTATCCAACTTGAAAACAAAAACATGAGTGTAACTAAGAGAATCGTAGTTCAACACTAAGAGTAATATTATGTAGAAAAAAGCCCTGGCAGAAATGTCAGGGCTTTTTTTTGTTTAAAAAAATGCCAAATCATAGATACACACCTTCCAATAACATGCCTTCTCCGTAATACTTCAAAGGACAAAGCAAGTTTACTGTCATGTCAGGTTGAGCCTGTCGAATGGTCAATCACTACTTCAAAAAAACTTCCTTCCTACGCTTAGCGTTCTCCTGAATATTTCGATAGAAAAAAGCAATATCGTAAACATGATAATTCCGACTAAATCTTCGTATTCCTAACTCCTTTTTACTCTTCGGTCTATCAATTGCCAGTATCCCCTTATAATTCCTTGCACCAATATAATTAGCTCTATATATCAAAGAATCTCCTTTTAATAACATTGCTCCTTTATTATATGAGTTATCGTAATACTCGCTATCCATTGTCCAGCTTAATGGGTTTGTACTGTACCTGTTTTCTCCTTTTCCAAAAGAGCGAGATGTAACAGTAGCGTGAGCCTTTTGTGAATTCCAACTACAAATACAATCGATTTGATCAGCAGTCTGGCAAAATGAATAAGGCATCTCTTTTGAATCGCTTTCCAACACTGGCCAACCAATCAAATAAGCTACAATAAGCTTATCTCCTATCAAATCCTGAATTTCCTTATCCTTAAGCAAGCGAATGCCAAGAAAAGAACCCTGACTATGCCCTGCAATGATCAATGGTCTATCATTGTTTACTTCTGTCATATACACAGTAAAAGCTTCTTTAATGTCTTCATAGGCCACATCAAGTGCCTGTATACCATTATTATCAGGATCAAAAAACGAATAAAATGTTGCATGACGGTAACGCGGAGCAAATACATTGGCCAAACTATCAAATAGCAAGGCCTGAGACTTAATCGATTTCCGAAATGTTTTTGCTGTTACTAAAGAATCATCCAGGGGTTGATTCCAGTTTTGATCACTTAAATACATGGTTGGATGAATAAAGAATACATCTACCTCATGCTCTTCCGAATATTGATATAAATACCAATAATCAACATCTTTATAATCTGGCTTTTCTGGAATGCTATCAGCGACAAAAGCATAACTTGGCTTTATTCCCTTAAGGGTTACTCTCCCTACTTGCTGTGTTGAACAGCCTTCGAAGCTTAGAAATAATATAATTAATATTGAAAAATACCGGAACACTATTCCGCGATCTTTTGGATATTATAAGCTACTAAAAACACATAGGAAACAACCAATCCACCTATCCCTTGTTCTATCATTTGCCATGCAAAATCAACTACAATATGCTTTGTCTCGCTAGATTTAAATGAAACACCTAATGTAAAAGCTACCAAATAGAGGAAAAAACCAAATGCCGCTCCACCGAAAAAACCCCTGCCAATAAAATTTCTTTTTGGCTCGCTATATTTAAAATAACCTGTTAAAATAAGTGCGATAATACTATAAACCAATAGCAGTAAAAAAAAGAAATACCACTGAGGATAATTGATGTTCCGAAGATCATTAAGCAATACTCCATGCCATAAATATGACAAGCCAAGCATACTTACGAGAGCAGAAAACCAAGCTATAACTAATTTCCTCATTTTGTGGTCAATGATTTTTTACAAAAATAACAGTTCGTACTCTATTTAGCAATTATACTTACAGATGTTCGTCGGTTATTTGCTCGTCCTTCTTCCGTGTCATTATCACTGATTGGACTATCAGCACCATAGCCCTTAAATTTTAACCTATTACTATCTATTCCATTATCAACTAAGTATTGAAAAACTTGCTTTGCTCGTTGATCAGATAAGCTTCTATTATGCGTATTATTCCCAATATTATCAGTATGCCCCTCAACCTCGATGCTAACTTTTGGGTTTTGATTCAAGAAAGTAAGCAACTTATTCAATTCAATTTTTGACTCCTCCTTTAATGAGTATTCATCGCTATCAAAAAACACATTTCGCAATACTACCTCCGACCCTATTGTGATCTTTCTTAATGGAACATTCATGATAAAAGGATTATCATTCTGACGCTCTTTCATTTGAAAATTCTCCGAATAGAATAAATAGCTCTCCTTCTCAACATTTAACGCATAATCCTTTCCATAGGTAATAGGAATTAAAAACTCTCCATTAATTGAATCGGAAGAAGAGGAATAAACCAACTCAGAAGTCGCAAGATCTATTAATTCAAAATGAGCACCCAATGGACTTTTATCATCATAATCAAATACCCTTCCTTTCATATAGGTTACTGCCTTTGGTCGAGCCTCCGGGTATAATTCGAATGAATAAAGATCAAAAGATCCATAACCTCCTTCCATAGTAGAAGAAAAGTAGGCAATCTCGCCATTGGTAGCCACCAGTAATGAATTCTCATCATTGGGGGTGTTGATAGGATATCCAAGATTTTTTACTTCACCCCATTTTCCATCTTTTCCTAAGCGACTCATAAAAATATCTAGTCCTCCCATTCCAGGATGCCCATCACTCGAAAAATACAAGGTTTGTCCGTCAGGATGGATCAATACGGTTTCTTCTCTGTAGGGTGTGTTCACAGGTCCCGAGAGTTTCTGCGCCTTCGACCATTGACCACCATTAATACGCTGAGAGACGTATATTTCCTGGTTAGGGTTCTTATCTTTCTTCTTTGGAGCGCGAATAAAATACAAGGTATTCCCATCTGCACTTAATGAGGGTTGCGACTCCCAGGCAGCTGAATTTATTGCATTACCTATATTTTGTGGGCTGCTCCAACCATTGCCTTTCTGACTTGATATAAAAAGGTCGCAGGATCCAAATCCATTTCTTCCAGATCCATATTCACCGTAAAAGGCACAGGCTGTAAATACCAAAGTATTTCCATTAGCTGAAATAGATGCAGCTCCTTCATTATAAACACTATTAATTCCTTCCAATGGAACGGCTACTTTCCATATTCTATCTTCATCACGTATAGTATAATAAAGATTGTCCTGCATTCCTTGAGGGACTCTGCTATCCTTAACTCTTCTGGTAAATAGCAATAATTGATCATCTGCTGTTAAACAAGGCAAGTACTCAGGGTCTTCGGTATTAATGCTTGGACCTAAATTCACAGGATCATATGCAACAGGGTTTTTCATTGACCAAATAGCAAATTCACAATCATCCTGCGATCTCACCGCTTGCTCCAAAAGGGCGAAATTATCATCTCCTAAATCTAAATAAGTAGTGTAAGACGAAAATGCCACTTCAAAATTTTCCTTCTCTTGCTCCAGCGTAGCGATGTAATACCAATCAGAAGGTCGTTTCTTAGGTTCAATTTCAACCATCTTATAAAGAGCCTTCAATGAGGATTCTTTTTCCTCCAATTCAAAATACAATCGGGAAAGAAGATCCCATGCTTCATAAAATCCAGAATCACGGTCAACTGCTGCTAATAAATACTTGAGTGCATCATCATCTACCTTATTGTTATAGGCTAGCAGCCCTTTTTCAAATTGTTTTATCGCTTTATTATCAGTAGAATGATAATTGACCTGCGCATCAGCTATAAATGAAATAAGAAATAAAAAAACAATAATTAATCTAGTACAAAGGGTTTTACACATGCTTTTAGCGATGTTAATTAATGATCCTAAAATAATAAATTATAGCTTCTTGATACGGAAGCTGGAAGAAAAGTATACAACTAGAATGCCAGATGCAATTTTAAATTAAATCGTCTACCTGTTAAGTAATTGGGAACAGCATACTGTCGGCCGCTTACATCCTGAACCCAATTGTAAGAAATGGTATTAGAAATGTCGATAAGATTAAATACTTCCAATGAGATCCACGCATCGCTAAATGGTTTGAAGATTCCTTTTGTTTCACCTGTATTTACATCTACAAAAGTCTTTGAAAAACCAATATCCACCCTTCTGTAAGTTGGACTTCTTGCAACCTGAGTATAGCGATCGCCATTTGGCGGACCAAAGGGAAATCCAGTAATAAAAGAAAGGTTCACATGTACCTTAAAAGAAGGCCACATAGGCATTTCGTCTTGAAACATCAGATTAAAACTAAAGCGTTGATCGAATGGACGAGCAATATATCCGGGTTCTACTCTAACACTATCCGATGTATAATAGAAATCATCCAATATATCCTCTTCAGTCTTTAAAATACCAAAACCAATATAGGATTCTATTCCTTTAATAAATTCTCCATTTAGCTTCATATCCATACCGTATGCATAACCGACGGAATTATTGGTAGCATAATACTCCAACCTGATATTATCCACTTGAAAAGGGATCAATTTATCCATCGGTTTGTAAAACAACTCACTTGTCCATTTGAAAGGCCTATCGAACATAAAGAAAATATAGTCAAGGCCTAAAATGAAGTGGAGTGCACGTTGTGCTTCAATATCTTCATTGATCTTCCCTGTATTTCCGGGATTTTTTCCACTCATATCACGCATTGCATGATAAAATGGAGGTTGATAATATACCCCTGTTGCAAATCGGAAAGTAATGTTATGATTAATCGTTGTGGAGTCATTTTTAACCTTTATTAAGTGAGGTTTATAAGAAACTGATGCTCTTGGTGAAAACATAAATTGCTTATTAAAGTCCCAGTATTGAACACGAGCACCAATATTAAAATCGATTAGGGCATCATTTTTATTCACTAAGTGCCATGTGTTTTTAACATAGGCCATATAGCGATTAGAATTAATGTTGTTTTCAGCTTTTACAATATTGTTTAAAACGATCTTATCATCTGGGTAGGATGGCATCGAATAACCTGCCGAATCAATATAATCCCACTCATCGAGATAATCTTGAATCTGCTCATTCTTGAACTCTAATCCCCAGTCTAATTGTTTGTTCTGGTATACATGATTTCCATAATGTTGGATCGAATAGATCTGTGCGTCTAATTGATTCCGTACATGTTCAATAAAAGCCCCTACTCCCCTGTTTGCTATCACATCACCAAAGGTTGATGAACCTAATTCTCTATCGATCTCACCTAAAATATAAGCTCCTTCAACATCGAAGGATTGTTTTTCATGATTAAGGGAAGCACTTGCTCTTAATCCGATCTTCGTATTTTTATTAAGGTAATAATTATAGGAGAGCGCATTAAAAAAACTCTTGTAAAGCGATTCTTCTTTACCATCTAATACTACGTCCAAACGAAGAGCTTCTGTTAAGTTACCCAATTCAGTCGATCGACTTTCAGGATAAAAGTTATACTCATTATCTGCAAGGTATCCAATATAGGCTAGCTCAGATTTTTCTGTTGGCCTATAGGTAATGTAAGCCTGAAGATCCATAAAGTTTGGAGTATACTCTCCTCGTGTATCCAGGGTAGTTAAAATATACTGGGTTGTTTTATAGCGAAAACCTAAAATTGCTGCCCACTTTTCATCTTTACTGATTCCTTCAACATGCACATCAGCTCCAAGCAGACTTAGTGTTACAGAAGCTCCCAATTTTTGTGGGCGACGATAGGTCACATCGAGCACAGAAGCCATTTTATCACCGTAATTAGCTGCGAATCCTCCTGCCGAAAAATTAACATTATCAACGAGTTTTGCATTAATAAAACTTAATCCTTCTTCTTGACCTGAGCTAACCAATTGCGGTCTATAAATTTCAAGGCCATTAACATAAATAAGGTTCTCATCAAAACTTCCTCCTCTAACCGAATAGGAAGCGCTTAGTTCATTTCTTGAGGCTACACCTAAGCCCGTGTTCTTTAAAATACCTTCTATCCCTCCGGTAACAGATGGTTGAATTCCCACACTTTTCACATTGATCCGTTGCAGGTTTTCCGACCTCGATTCATTTGCAATAATATCTACCTGATCTATTTCTCTGAATTTAAGACTCACATTAAAAACCTTAGTCTCACCAACACCTAAGTTGAAAACCTCTACTTTTTTAACAAAAGCAATGTGCGAAAAACTGATTGCTATGGAAGTATCTGTCGGAATTTCGAGGGAATAATAACCATTATCGTCGCTGATCGTTTTATATTCCAGATTATCAGAGATAATATAAGCTTGTGGGATAGCTTTGTTTTCGCTATCAACGATCTTTCCCTTAATGCTTGCTAATTCTTGGCCTTCCAAAAGGAAAGAGCTAAAAACTAAATACAAAAGTGCTACTCCTTTTAGTAGCGAAAAAGATCTCGTCATTAATTCTTCTTTTTGTAATCTCCGTTTTTCAAAGAGTTTATAAAGCTAGCCCATGCAAAAGCATCAAATATTTTTTGAGGAGGGATTCCACCACCAATATACATTCTATCGTTCTGTAATTGATTTTGCCATTTAAAATTGGCTTGTGCATCCATATGTATATTAATATATCTTTCATATAGTTGCGCATTATCCAAGTTCCTCTCAGCCCTCACCTCATCATTAATTGGCGGTATCATTGTAATCAACTCTTCACCAAAATCTTCGTAGCTTCTCCAAGGAAAAATAATCGTCTCTTGAAGCCATACAGTATCATTACTCATTATTTGAACTATGGAATAGTGATCTCTACTCAAATCTTCAGGAACAACATATATTCCATTTTTATATCCTATAGCACTAAATGAGATCGTATCATTTGCTTGAGAATAGAATGAAAAATAACCATTCTCATCACTTGCTGTCCCCACATTTCTATTTCTAACAATGATATTTGTATTCGAAATTGCTTGAAGAGAATCACCTGCAAGCACAACTCCTGTCAGTAGAATTTTCTTCTCTGGCTGTTGCGCAACCAATACTACTGACAATAGTATACTAATAAATGCTAAATAATACTTGGCATGGTTCATGGCGCAAAAATAGAAACTTTGTTTTTGTAACTTTGCTACTAACGCGACTAATATTAAAATAGTATGAAAAAAATCTACTTACTTATAATCCTACTTGTTTCTTTCGCTAATTTAAATGCTCAAATAGTATTGCATATGGATGATATGCCAGCTGAAAACGATGATTATCTGGTAAGTAATGCATTGAGTTTTACTTTTAATTCAGAAGATACAGGTGAGGATCATAGCTGGGATTTTACTGATCTTAATTCTTTGAGTCAGGATACTATTTTATTTGGTGACGTTAGTGATGCTCCTTTTATATATCAATTTATATTTAACAATCCCTTTGATCCTGCAAATCAAGCTACTGAGATGCAAAATATGGGAGAGTTCAACTTAATTCCAAATATAAGTTTAGAGGACATGCAGTTATTTACTAAAACCTCAAGTAGCAAATTGGAAGAATTAGGTATAGGTGTAACTTTTAATGGCTTACCTGCGCCCATACAATATGCAAATAAGAAAACAGTTTATGAATTCCCATTGGCCTATGGTGACAGTACTGGAGATAATTATGACTTCAATATAGCTGTCCCCGGATTAGGTTATGTTGGTGAAGTAGGAACAAGAAGTTATGAAGTTGACGGATGGGGAAGTTTAACAACATCTTTCGGAACCTTCGATGCCTTGCGCTTACGCGTTGAACACTCTTTTGTAGACACCATTTATATGGATTCAACAGAGTTTGGTATTTCCATTCCAAGAAACTTGGTAATTTATGAATGGCTGAGTGAAAATACGGGCATTCCACTACTTAAGATCACGACTGAGTTTGGTGTTGTAACGTCTATCGTATATCAGGATAATCTTATACTAACCGGAGTAACTGAATTGGAGAAAGAAATACAATCATTTAATCTCTACCCACAACCTGCAAGTGATTATGTAATGATCGATCTTGATAGATCACCATCAAAAGAAATTACAATTGCAATTTATGACCTAAGTGGTAAGAGAGTGTATTCCGATCGTTTTCCTGCGAATAAGAAAACACGTATCGCTACATCAGCACTCACTCCAGGTTTGTACATGCTTGAAGTGAAAGTTGATCAGTTTTCTAAGGTAGAGAAATTGATCATTCGTTAAATAATTCAATAATATAGTAGCTCTTTCTTGCGTTTTGATGGCATAGCTATGAAAAAAAAGATCGTTTTATTATTCTTTCTCGTTTTAGGCAGCGTTAACGCTTTTTCCCAAAATTCGTTTTATAACATACTTGCAGATTCAACGGTCACTTTAATTGCTGATCATGTAATTTATGACCCTAGCTATTTTTCGATCGCTTATCCTAATGGTGATATTCCAAAAGGCAAAGGTGTATGCACTGATGTAATAGTTAGGGCTTATCGGAAAATTGGAATTGACCTTCAGAAAGAAGTTCATGAAGACATGAAGTACAATTTTTCTAAGTATCCGAAAAACTGGGGGCTTAAAACTACCGATAAAAACATTGATCACCGAAGGGTTCCAAACCTTATGAAATTCTTTGAGAGAAAGGGAGAAGTAAAAACAATAAGTAGAAATCCGACTGATTATTTACCTGGAGATATCGTTTGTTGGAATCTAGGAGGTGGCACGACCCATATTGGCATTGTTGTAAATGAGAAGTCAGGAGATAATACCCGATATATGATCGTCCATAATATTGGAGCTGGGCAAGTCATTCAGGATTGTCTCTTTGACTATAAGATAATAGGTCATTATCGTTATAAAAAATAGTTCTAATCAACGTAAACTATAGGTTCAAATATTATAACAAATTAAGTACAAAAGGCATAAAATAAATTTGTCGATATTAGTAAACAATAAGTTATACTTAATTAAAATGTGAATAGTTATTATTGTTTATTCGAATCATTACCATGTGGAAACCTACCATTAATTTAATCATCCTTTCTATCTATTTACTATTTTTTGGTAATTACGTTTTATCTCAAAATTTTAGCGAAAAGGAACAGCATCAATTAGATAGTTTAAATGTAATTATTACTAGCTCTACTAGCCATGACACATCTCTGGCTAGTGCATATGTTAGTTTATCAGAAATTCTATATGTCTCTAGTCTGGATACTATCATACCATTATGTGAAAAAGCAAAAACTATCGCCGAAATAGCATTAGAAAAGGACCCTTCACCTAGTGTAAGAAGAAGTTTATTGATCTCTATTGCAAATGCATTAAATAACCTTGGTTATGTTAATAATAATCAAGGTAACACTAAAAAAGGCTTGGATTACTATCAAAAAGCCCTGGTTATTAGAGAAGAAATTGGAGATATAAAAGGTATCTCTATTTCATTAAACAACATAGGTTATATTTATAAAGACAAAGGTGATATTTCAAAAGCTCTTTATTATTATCAAAAGTCCTTAGCACTAAGACGGGAACTAGGAAATAAAGAATTCATTGCCAACTCCTTAAATAATATTGGGCTTATTTATGATAATCAAGGTGATGTGCCAAAAGCGCTAGCATACTACCATGAATCCCTTATTATAATGGAAGAGATTGGCGATAAATATGGAATATCTGCTTCATATCTCAATATTGGTTCTGTTTATAGATATCAGGGAGACTTAACAAAATCACTAGAATATCAACTGAAATCGCTAAAAATAAAAGAAGAAATTGGAGACAAATGGGGTATAGCTTTGTCTTTAAACAATATAGGCGTTATATATTTTGATCTAAATGATTTCAAAAAAGCTAATGAATACTATCAAAAATCCTTAAGAATAAGAGAAGAAATAGGCCATAAAAGTGGCATTGCAATGTCTTTAAATAATATTGGGAATTTTTATAAAGTATTTGCAGAAAAAGTTGAAGTTTCAAAAAAGGATTCTTTATTAGCTATTGCTATTGATTATTACCGTCAATCTCACCTCTTATACACAGAACTGGAAGACAAAGATGGTATTTCTGTTACTTTACATAGCATTGGCGCAGTTTTATTTGATATTGGAGAAACAAATGAAGCTTATAGATTAGCTCACAATAGTTTAGATATTGCTGAAGAAATCGGATATCCTGTAAATATAAAAAATGCTTCAGGTCTCTTGACTGATATCTATGAAAGACAAAATAAGGGTATGCAAGCACTTGAGATGCATAAGCTTTATATTATCATGCGGGATAGCATTAATAATAAGGAAGCCCAAATGGCAACTGCAAAACAACAAGCTAGATACGATTATGAAAAGCAAAAAACTATTGATGACCTTGAAAATGATAAGTTAATCGCAATAGAAAAGGAAGAAAAACAAAAACAAAAGATAATAATCATTGCTATTGGAATTGGTTTAGTATTAGTGGTTGGCTTTCTGCTTTTTGTTTTTAATCGTCTTAGGGTTACCAAAAAACAAAAAAAGTTTATTGAAGAACAAAAAGGTGAAGTAGAGATCCAACGGGATATAATAAAAGTTGCTCATAAAGAAATTACTGATAGCATCTCCTATGCCAAACGAATACAAAGTGCCATCCTTCCTCCTCCGCAAATTGTAAAAGAATATTTAGAAGATTCATTTATATACTACATACCTAAAGATGTAGTTGCCGGAGATTTTTATTGGATGAAAAATCAAAATGGTAAAATTCTATTTGCCGCAGCTGATTGTACCGGGCATGGTGTTCCGGGGGCGATGGTAAGTGTTGTTTGCAATAATGCATTGAATCGCTCTGTAAGAGAATACGGTATAACAGATCCTGGTAAAATATTGAATAAAACGAGAGAAATTGTAATCCAAGAATTTGAGAAATCAACGGAGGAAGTTAAAGATGGTATGGATATCGCACTTTGTACTCTTGACGGTAACACTTTACAATATGCTGGTGCGTACAATCCTCTGTGGATAGTAAGAAAGGGAGAATTATTGGAGACAAAAGCAAATAGATGGCCAATCGGGATATCTCGTGACCCTCAACCTTATACCACGCATACACTCAAATTAGAGAAAGGGGACGTGATCTATATCTTTACTGATGGATTCGCTGATCAATTTGGTGGAGAATTTGGAAAAAAATTAAAAACACGAAAACTCAAAGAATTAGTGCTTCAGGTCTACAATAAACCGATGGAAGAACAGCGGAAATTTATAGATAATGCTTTCTATGATTGGAAAGGTGACTTGGAACAAGTCGATGATGTGTGTTTGATCGGAGTTAGAGTATAATATAAAAAATGATACAGATAATCTGAATCATTACATTTAAATAACTATAATTGGATTGTAATTAATAATTATAAGGTCTGAGGTTAAGCTTAAACAAAACAGAAAAATGGAAAAAGCACAAAATGATTTAAGTAAAAAGTATAGTAAAGGAACAATAATCATTCACTGGTTAACTGTTATGTTGATCTTTGCTTTATTTCCTTTAGGAAAATATATGGAAGGACTAGCTCCTGAAGAAAAAATGGGAATTATTAAGATCCACGCTATCTTAGGAATGCTTGTATTTATTCTAACTGCAATCAGAACATGGTTATTCTTTAAAGCACCTCGCCCCGCAGAGCTAAAAACGGGTTCAGCATTTAATGATAAATTGATAATCTGGGTGCGTAATGCATTTTATTTTCTTCTTTTTGCCATTACAATTTCTGGAAGTGCAACAATGATCCTTGGTGGATACGGCGATGCATTAAGCAGTGATAATGCTGATCTAATTATGGAGCGTGGCGATATCATGCCATTAAAAGGGCATGGCTTTCTTGCTTTTACATTGATGATTCTTTTTGTTATGCATATAATAGGAATTATTAAACATTATTTCCTTCGGAAAGAACTCGTTATAAAAAGAATGTTGCCTTGGTAAAATATCGTAAAACATTTACACAATATTTTTTATGAAAAAGTATATCTCTATTATCATCGCCTTAGTTCTAGCTGCCTTTGGCTTACTAACGCTTTTTTTAAGTACTTCGCTGATCTTTGATCTCTTCGATGTAAGAGCAGACCAGGGGAACTATGTGCTTTTCGTGGTTTGGGCAAATTTTTTCAGCAGTATTATTTATCTGATCGCAGCGTTTGGATTTCTCGCTAAAAAATACTGGACCACACTCCTATTAGGACTTACGTCATTTTATTTATTTGCTACATTTATCCGCTTCCTGATATATGTAAGTTCAGGTGGAATCCATGAAACAAAAACAATGAGTGCCTTGGTATTTAGAATTGCCGTTACACTCATTTTTACTATTCTTGCCTATTATCTAATTTCAAAAAAGAAAAAGAATGAAAATTAAATACCTTTTACCTCTCGCGACTACTTTATTTTTGTATAGCTGTTGTGGAGATGAATCAAAGGAAAACCCTGTAGAATCAAAGGAAGAAAAAACAGAAGCTACACATGAAGGTCATGAACACGCTGAGGAAGCTGCAGCATTGATTCTTAATGATGGTGAAAAATGGAAGATCAATGAAGAGATGATGCCACCACTTACAAACATTGCTATGCATATTAATGATTTTAATGTAGCAAATAAGCAAGATTACAGTTTGTTGGCTTCGAATTTACAAGAGGACATTAATTCACTTATTTCGAGTTGCAGTATGACGGGTAAATCGCATGATGAGCTGCATAAATGGTTAGTACCCTTTATAGGCTCTGTAAATGACCTTGCGGAAGCAAAAGACGATACTGTAGCAGCAGAGAAATTTGAAGCAGTTCAAGCTTCTATGGCGACATTTAATGAGTACTTTGAATAAGGAGTGATCCTTCTTCGCTAAAG
>JAUVAY010000175.1 GCA_030591505.1 Flavobacteriales bacterium
ATGAGTAAAATTCTTTTGGATAAATAAAAATGTGCTTGATCAGTCCAATATAATAATTTCTAAATCCAAATGTTAGCATACAAGCTGTAGCTGATATCAAAACTTTAACTTCATCTGTCACAATTGCCCCTTCTCTCCCTACAAACGTTTTGTCTTTTATAAATGAGGCTACCCTATGTTCAAAATAACGTTTGTGCTTACTATCCAACTTGCTATAAAAAGAAAATTGTTTTTCTAATATATCTAATTGGTTAAATTTTAAAAATCTTGAATGAAAATAATAATTAGCATACAATGGCTTATTATAAATCATTGCATAGGCTGTTTCAACCATTTGAAGAATTAAATAAAGTATAATTATAACTAAAACTGTACTTAATACCCCTAATACTATATGGTCTAAAAAAGAAAGTTCTTCTAAAAGGGAATAAAATTTCATCTGTAGTATAACGCAATTGCATCTAAAATATTAGTCAAAGTGTTTATCTATTGATAAAACGTAGAAGCTATTCATATTTAGACTATCAATTTGTTTGATAATTTATTCGTTGCGTAAACCCAAAAAGAAAAATCATTTTGAAATAAATTGTCATTCCAGATAAAATCCACCTCATAATACATATTTATAAATTACACGAACCGATGCATTATTAAAATTTGCAAAAAAATGTAATATCAATATACAATCAAATTAGTAATTCTAATAGAAGCTCTCAAAATTTGATACTTGTCACATTTATCCTATTTTTGAAATGGTTTCAAAATATATTACCTTTGGTAAAGAGATCGAAATATTTTTGTGACAAGTATCTTAAAAAATAGAAATGACAACTCTGCAAACTGAAAAAATGCCTAAGAACTCCACTTTTGAATCTTTGCTCGGAGAATTATCTTCTGAACTGGTAAACCTTAAACTTGAATCCATCGATGCAGCAATTGAATCAAGTTTGAAAAAGCTAGTGGATTTCTTTGAGGTAGATCGTTGCCATTTAGGTAAGTTGTCATCTGATCAACCCAAAATTAATATTCCTTTTTTTTATTCACGACCTGACTTAAATATTCCTCAAATCACCGAAATTGGAGAACAGTATTTATCTTTTGTTTATGAGAGTATTAAACAGGATGAGCTGATTGCATTTTCAAAATCCTCTGAATTACCCAGTAATGCCAAAAAAGATCGCACAGTAATTAATAAAATGGGCATAAAATCCTTGCTTATTCTTCCCATAAAAATTGGCAATGTTGTTGAATATGGCTTTTCATTATCTACAGTCACAAAATATTTTAAATGGTAAAAAGAGAATATTGATCGAATTATGATTGTGGCAAATATTATGTACAATGTGATACAAAGAAAAAATATTCTCAAGCAAATAATAGAAGAAAAAGAATGGTCGGAGATTGTTATGGAAGGAATGCCACAGTTAACCTATATTCTTGATTTACAGGGAAGATTGAAACGTTGGAATAAGAATTTACAAGATCTATATGGTTATACAGCAGAGGAATTACAAGATAAATATTTGGGTGATTTCCTTAGTGATGAGGATCAAAAAAAGGTGTTGATCGAAATAGAGAAAGTGATTGAGGATGGGCAGGAACGCAGTGTTGAGTATGATATTATTGTAAAAGGTGGGAAAATAGTACCCGATTATTATGGGTCGGGAAAGTTGTTAAAGATTGGAGATGAGTCATACATTATTGGACAAACTATTGATATTTCTAAGATGAAGCAAGCTCAAAGAAAAATCACATCACAACTGGAAGAAATAAGTGGGCTTAAAGAGGAACTTGAAAAGGAAAATCTTTACCTGCGTAATGAGTTAATGAGTGTTAGTGCTTTTGGAGAAATTGTAGGAGAAAGTGACACACTCAAACATGTTGAATATCGTGTGGAACAGGTCGCTCCTCAAGACACTACGGTGTTGCTTGAAGGTGAAACTGGTACTGGAAAAGAGTTATTCGCCAGGGCCATTCACCAAAGAAGTAAAAGGAACAAAAAACCTTTGATCACAGTTAATTGTGCTTCATTACCAGCTAGTCTTATTGAAAGTGAATTATTTGGTCATGAAAAGGGAGCTTTTACTGGTGCTTTACAAAGACAAATTGGACGATTTGAACTGGCCGATGGGGGGACCTTGTTTTTGGATGAAGTAGCTGAAATCCCCATAGAACTTCAGGTAAAATTACTACGCGTATTGCAGGAAGGTGAATTTGAACGAATAGGAAGTTCCAAAACTATTAAAGTTGATGTAAGAGTGATTGCAGCTACTAACAAAAGCTTGGAACAGGAAATTAGTAAGGGACGTTTCCGGTTGGATTTATTTTATCGTTTAAATGTTTTTCCAATAACCGTTATACCTTTAAGGCAACGTATAAGTGATATCCCAATATTAGTGGAGCACTTTGTTAATCGATTCAACAGTAAATTAGGGAAGAATATTACTCGTATCCCTAAAAAAATAATTGAACAATTAAAAGTATATACATGGCCTGGCAATGTGCGTGAACTTGAAAACATTATAGAACGTGCCATGATTGTATCAAATTCATCTGTATTATCAGTTGAAAAACTTGAATTACCAATATATGCTGCTCAACAAAAGTTCCAATCATTAGCAGATTATGAAAGGGATTATATTACAAAAGTACTTGATGAAACGCTTTGGCGTATCAACGGACCAAATGGCGCCGCTCAAATTCTAGATATGCATCCCGAGACACTTCGATCTCGAATCAAAAAGTTAGAAATTAAACACCCTAAGCACTCCTAAAATATCATTATATATATTGTTTTTCATTATATATCGTGATTTAATTCATCTACATAATTTATTGTGAGCTATAAAAAATCAATCTACATATTTGATTACAAGACTATTATGTCATTTTTTAAAATTTGGCTTAACTATTGAATAGCGTATCATAATTATCAACAAGGTTTAAGGCCATGTTGGTTAGATGATTTAAATAACCTATGGAACGATTGAAAATAGCATTATGGGTAAAACCTGCTAAGCTCCTTGAGTTCAAACAAACTCTAGACCATCTAAGTGAGAAATTAGAAAAACACTGTACAAGTCTAAAAATTAAAGAAACTAACAATCTTCAATCGTACACCATTATAGGGGAATGGGAAATGGAAGATAAAATGCACCGAACATTCAAAAGCAAAGAATTTACAATACTATCCGGGGCAATAATCGCCCTTTGTGAGAAATCCACAATTCATATTAATGATAAACTTGTTGGCAATCACATTTCGAAGTTGACAAACATTAAAAAAACTAAATCTATATGAAACTAACTAAAAGTAAACTAAATAGCATGAATTTTTTTAAGAATTTAATAAAGTTCGTTTTGTTGTTGTTGGTATTCTCCCCAATGACTAGTTGTAAAAACAAGCAGGAATCGTCAGTTGCTACTGAAGTAACAACTGTAACAGATGTAATTCTTTCTGAACCCGGTCTAAGTCTAGGAATAGCTTCGGTACCAAATCTGCGAGATTTGGGAGGTTATGCAACAAACGACGGGGCGACTGTAGTTCGAGGGCTCGTTTATCGTTCAAATCAACTTGCGGGGATCAGTCCGGAAGATATGGAGAAGATTGCTAAACTCAGCCTTAAGAATGACTACGATCTGCGAACTGAGGCAGAACGAACACCTTTGCCAGACGAGCTTCCTCCCGGTGTGAATAACATCTGGCTAGACGTACTTAAAGACGCTAGTGGATCTGCACCTGCAGATCTTTTAGGCTTACTGAAGAATCCAAAGGAGGGAAACAAAGCTTTGGGCGATGGAAAGATTGAAGCAGTTTTCGTTCAGTCCTACCGTGATTTCGTCTCCCTGCCAAGCGCAACAACTGCCTACAACGAGCTCTTTACTTCGCTGGCCAATAAAAATAAGTTACCCGCACTGTTTCACTGCACAACAGGCAAAGACCGTACGGGTTGGGCAGCTGCAGCTCTTTTAACGCTCCTCGATATACCTATGGAAACAGTCATGAAGGATTACCTACGCAGCAACGATTACATCCTTCCACTCTATAAGGAGGTGATCGATAGTTATGTTGCTGGAGGTGGAGAACCGTCCATTCCACAGGCCATTTTCGGTGTCAAGGAGGAGTACCTCGAAGCCTCGTTTGATGAGATGCAGATAAAGTACGACTCCATTGAAAACTACTTTTCAGAAGCCTTAGGCATTGATGCTACCATGCAGAAAAAATTACGCGACATATACCTTGAAAAGAAAAAAACCGATTAATAAAAAACACTTAAAAATAAAAATTATGAAATCAAAATTATGGATAATAGCATTATTCTCATTGGTTATCTTAGGATGCCAGGACAATACTAAAACAAAAGAAGAAGCATCAAAGTCTGCTGCTAAAGAGCTAAAGACTTACTCCCAAACAACAGAACTACCAAAGGGTCTTCATACACCTGATCAGGTTGAGACTTCCATTGGAATCTTGAAATTTATGGATGGGGCTCCGCTTCCTGAAACTGCAGAATTGGTTTACGATAACCTGGACAGGATGCGTGGTGTGGATGTCTTTTTAAAATGCTCACGTGGAGCATCGGTGAGGCAGCTTATGTTGGCGCCAGAAACTCTTGGGGCTGACGCATATAACAAGGTTCTTATTTATGATAAATTAATGGATTCGAAGCCTTATTTCTTAACTGGTAACACCTCTACGCTTTATGTATTACCATCGCTAAATATGAAAGAAACCGGACCTATGGTTCTTGAAGTTCCACCGGGTATGCTAGGCGCTTTTAATAGTGCATGGTTCGAATATATGCAGGATATTGGTCCTATGGGTCCGGATAAAGGTGCGGGTGGAAATTATTTGGTACTACCTCCTGACTA
>JAUVAY010000179.1 GCA_030591505.1 Flavobacteriales bacterium
GCCATTGCATGCAAAATCGTGTATAGAGCTTTTGCTACTATTAAAAGGCAAACTCCATATATAGTTTTAGCTCAATAATATTTGGAATAGTCTTAGAATACACCAAGTAGGCGCAAAGAACACAAGAAAAAAAAGAAATCTGCTTGGGTTGAACAGAACTTTGCGAACTCAGTGCCTGCTCTAAGTCATAGTGGTTAAAAAAAGTAAATACTTCCTTTAATTATTCAATCCGATAAACTGGGTACCGTAAGTGCTCCTTTTCGTAATGCTCCGAATGCTGATAGATAAAATATAATTGCGCAAAAGCGCTTTCTCTAAAAACCTCATCCTCCATTTTCTTCTTTTCCAATTCCTTCATTAATATTGGGTCGTTCTTTAGTATTTCACTTGCTTCGTCTTCGAATACATAGGACGAGAACCACTCTTTTTGCTGCAAAATAGGATCAAAGAAATTCCATGCGAAAAAGGAATCTACACCCCGCGGATCCAATACAGAAACAGTATAATAATCGGTCGACTGCCCCATTGGAATTAGGTAATCACCAGCCCGAATGAGTGCTGACTCTACTTTCTCTTTTATAGTCACCTGATAATGTAAATAATGCCCTTCATAAACACTTTTACTCGTTTTATATTCATCGATGTAATAAAGTGTGGCAATCAAAGTAGTATCATTTGTAAAGCGCTGCATTGGCACATTATTATTCTGTAAGCGCTCTATAACTCTCGACCAAGCCTGAGGCACAATATAGAATTCGGGCTTATTAACAGTCACTGTCGGACGGTAAGTATCCTTATAAACTATACTATCTGTAAAAGGCTGATCCCTATCGTAATATAAACGAGGCATTCCGCTCACTTCTGAATTTTTATTCAATGCTTTATAACCTTTAAATTCAATTAAATGGGAGGTAGAATCGTCTAATTCCCAATTAAGCTGGACTGTCTTTTCTTTGGCAATATCTTGATCTGCTAAACGCATATTTTTTACTATCGTTATTGAATTTTCATCAACATAGTCTACTAATAATTCAATAAAAGTCAGGGTTGCTTCCACTCTTGTTTGAAAAGGTTTTAGCATATGCGCTTCTGTGGTAAAGGACATCGTATTAAAGAGTGCAGAATAACCGGTTGAGTAACGTGGGTAGTCTATAAACCCAGTAATTCCATTATCTGGTGACCGACCAAAAATATTCATATATGGAATCATATATACCCCTTTGTCCTTCATTCCCTTATATAAATAGGGGTTCATTTCACCATACATAAAATCCTTGATTATTGGATTTAATTTGTCTTTTTGTGTTGTGATCAAGGTAAATGGAGACTGGTAATCTGCGCCGTTTGAAGTATGCGTATCAATGAAAACCTCAGGCTTCCATTCCCTAAATAATCTTGAAAAAGCCTGTGCATTTTTCGAATCATTTTTAATAAAATCTCGGTTAAGATCAAGGTTCTTAGCATTTCCTCTAAACCCGTGTTCGAGTGGTCCATCTTGATTCGTTCTGCTTCCCGAATTACGGTTTAAAGCACCTCCAACGTTATAAATTGGGATAATTCCAATAAGGGTATTCTGAGGAAGGTCTCCGTTTTCCAAGATCGTTTTTGCAAAATTCATGGAAGCATCAACGCCACAGGGTTCACCCGCATGAATAGCATTCATGATCAAAACCATGGACCGTTCATCTGTAGGATCGAATATTTTATTCTTATCCAGAATAAAAAGATGAATCGGTAGACCGGCATCACTTTTCGAATACTCAAGTAGTTTCGCTTCATCAAAAGCACTATCAAGCTCTTGATAAAATGAAATGACTTCAGTGTACGTGGGCGTTTGATCAGAAAGGTATAACGACTCCGTTTGTGCACTTATATTTAGTGCGCTTAAGCTGCTAATAAAAAGAAGTAAGATTGATCGAAGATCCACCTTAGAACTCCACATCCATATCAAGGATCATTTCATTTCTAAGTACCTTAACAACAGTTTTGTCTCCTTTCTTAAATTTACTTAGTGCTTCCATGTAGCTCATCATATCTTCGACAATAATGTCACCCATTTTCACAACGATATCACCCGCTTCCATTCCAGAACGATCAGCTGCTCCACCATCACTAACGCCATCTATTTTCATTCCACCATCATTGAACATATAATCAGGCATTACACCAAGTGTAACAGAATATTTAGGTGCTTTTTTTGAATCTTCTGTTTTTGTTTTAACAAATTCAAGTTTCAACTCATCATCCATATCCACTATAATATCATACACATAAGAAGCAACGATCAGCATTCCATCATAATTGATCTTATCCGCATCATCAGCCGGTGTATGATAATCTTCATGTTGTCCGGTAAAAAAGTGAAGTACAGGAACATCTTGAAGGTAAAATGAAGTATGATCTGATGGACCTACTCCGCTTTCTTCGAACATAAGGTCAAAACCATAGCTATTCGCTTTTTCACATGCTTCTTTCCAACCTGGAGAAGTTCCAATTCCATAAACCGCTAATGCTTTTTTATCATCCAATCGTCCCACCATATCCATATTGATCATATAGTTAACACGGTCAATATCTATAGTTGGATTTTTTGCATAATAACTTGATCCGAAAAGACCCTTTTCTTCACCAGAGAATGCGATGAATAAATAATTATTGTGTTTTGGTCCTTTTACAAAGTTCGCTGCCAATTGCAACATCATTGCTACACCACTTGCATTATCATCTGCACCATTGTGTATTTGTCCGGATACCGTATCCCTTGAACCTGATCCTTTTCCACCATAACCTAAGTGATCGAAATGAGCGCCAATTACAACGGTAGAAGGTGCGCCATTATCAATATATCCGACAACATTCTTTCCTGTCATATCTGGTAATTCAGTAGTATCGGTTGAATGTGGATTTCGTCTTGGCTTAAATGTGAAAACCTGAAAATAATTATCCGTCCCTTTAGGTTCAAGACCTAACTTTTTAAACCTATTCGCAACGTAATCTGCTGCTTTAGCTTCTCCCGGACTACCTGTATCTCTTCCTTCTAATTCATCTGAAGCAAGGTATTCAATATCCTTTTTCATTTGCTTTTCAGAAATCTTTTGAGCCATTAGGCTGCCATAGCTAATAAAAAATATAGCTGTTAATGCGAGTAGATAATTAAGTGATCTTTTCTTCATAATTAAAATCTTGATAATTTGATGACAAAAATACATCAGAATTGCCTAAAATTGTGCTCAGATTTGAAATACCTATTTAAAAAGATAAAAATGACAAAAATTAACTCATTAATAATCATTGCAACCCTTGTGTTTGCTAGCTCTTGCCAGTCTGGAGGTGATGAAACAGTAGATGACTCAACGGGTGCTACCAAGGAAAGTAAAATATATTACGAAGGTGAAAAGCACTTCACAAACATCAAACAATTGACTTTTGGTGGAGATATTGCTGAAGCTTATTGGAGTTTTGATGATTCAACACTTGTTTTTCAAGCGTCGTATGAAGCATGGGGAACCCAATGTGATCAAATTTTTATTCAGGATGTTGCCACAAGTAGAATGGATAGTATTAAACCAACATTGGTTAGTACAGGGTTAGGAAGAACGACTTGTTCTTACTTTTTACCAGGCGATACAACTATATTATATGCGTCAACTCATTTGGCTAATGAAGATTGTCCACCAACACCTGCACACAGGGAAGATGGAAAATATGTTTGGCCCATCTATAAAGGCTTTGATATTTTCGTAGCTGATCTTGAGGGTAATATTATTAGTCAATTGACAACAGAAGAAGGATACGATGCTGAAGCAACCGTTTCAGTTCAAGGAGATAAGATCGTTTTTACTTCATTAAGAACTGGAGATCTTGAATTATTTACGATGGATATTGATGGTTCTAACGTTGTTCAAATTACAGATGAGTTAGGATACGATGGTGGTGCGTTTTTCTCTCCTGATGGAAGTAAACTTCTTTTCCGTTCTTCTCGTCCAAAAACAGATGAAGAAATTAAGGAGTACAAAGATCTACTAATTCAAGGTCTTGTAACTCCAACTGAAATGGAACTATATATCTGTAATGTGGATGGAAGTGACCTGAAACAGATCACTCAATTAGGTGGTGCAAATTGGAGTCCGTTTTATCATCCTAATGGAGAAAAGATCCTTTTCTCTTCCAATCATGCCAGTGAAAAAGGTTTTCCTTTCAACATCTTTATGATCAATACAGATGGAAGTGGATTGGAACAAATTACATATGATGGAGTTTTTGATGCATTTCCTGTATTTTCGTATGACGGGAAAAAACTAGTTTTTTCTTCTAATAGAAATAATAATGGAACGCATGATACCAATCTGTTCCTTGCTGACTGGAAAGATTGAAAGATAAATCGAAATTAATGGCCTGGTTAAAGCGAATCGGTATAGCTGGATTCTTGTTCTTCCTGATTAAAGGGTTGATCTGGCTGGGCGTATTCTTTGGTTTGGGGCAGTTTTTGGGTTGCTAAATGAAGTTATAATCACTTCTTGTATACTCTCCAAAATTAACCACAATGACCTTTAGATTAGCCTTATTAAATTTATAGGTAATTAAACCAAAGAACCAAGGGTAGAAGGTGAACTAGACGATGACTTAGTCTATTTGACTATTTTGTGTATCAGACCTTCC
>JAUVAY010000062.1 GCA_030591505.1 Flavobacteriales bacterium
TCGCTTATCTAAAGAATCAAACTTCATCATTTTTCTATTATCTGGATCGCCAGCACCAGGAGAACCGATCTCATCACCATAATAAATAACGGGTATACCGGGTATGGTGGTGATAAAGGCTGTTAGCATTTCCAATCTATCAAATGCACTGGAATCACTAATACTAATATCCCTCGTCCATCCAGCCAATTTCGAATCTTCTTCAAAGGATACATCTCCTGATGCATAGGAAATAAATCGTGTTCTGTCTTGATTCCCTGTAATATAACCCATAAGGTTATGGTGACCATAGATATTAAAACTCTCTTTCAGCCCTTTTTGCAAGCGTTCAAAAGGAACATCTTTACGTGCAAAAGTGGCCACTGCATCATCATATACGTTAAAGTCGAATTGCCCATCTAATTTTCCTGTGCCAATATAACTATTGATCAAGCCCTTACTTCCATAGGTCTCTCCAATTTGAAATACATCTCTTCCTTCTGGAATGATAACTTCTGTTTTTACTTTATGTGTTAGGGTTTCCCAAAATATTTCAGGAATATGTTTGGTAGCATCGTGCCTGAAGCCATCAATTCCAGCTTCTGTTAACCAAAATATAGCCGAGTCGGTCATAGGTTCTACTACTTCACTTCGGCTAAGATCTAAGGTTGGAAGAAAAACGTCGAACCAAGTTGTAAGTCGATGATCATCCCAACGTTCGGTATTTAGACTGCCATCGGGGAGATAAAGATCAGTTGCCCAAGCCGGATGTTCTTTGTAGAGAGGGTGTTCCTCATGCACGTGATTAGCAACATAGTCGATTAATATATTCATGTTCTTTTCATGAGCTAACCTTGTCATTTCTTTTAAAAGAGCCATGCTTCCATAACGATAATCAACTACGGTAGAGCGAATTGGCCAATAACCGTGGTAGGCAGAAAATTTAGTTCTTGGAGTAGGGTAGAGTCCATAAGCGCCTTCAGGGTTTAATGTTATTGGTGATAGCCAGATTGTATTCGTACCCAATCGCTCAAAATAACCCGACTCCAATTTATCGATCACTCCTTGCATATCTCCTCCATAATAGTTGGCCCTAGGATGGATTTCAGGATCGTTAACAGGGAAATCATTGCTTGTATCACCATCATTAAATCGGTCAATCAAAAGGAAATACATCATCATTGCATGCTTGTCCATTCTGCCTAATTGATCGCTCTCATTAATAGGTTTTCCAAATGCTAGGGGAATAAAAAGATCGTTCGAAAGACCTTCTTCTGTATGAGCCCAAACTCTTATATAAGAGCGTTTCATTGTAGCAGCTTCAATTGGGATTTGAATGGAGACCTTTCCTTCCGAATTCGTGATCCAAGAGGTTGCAATTTCCTGATTTTCCCAAAGAGCTAAAATAGTAGCGTTATCTATAGTTGATGATATCTCAATAGAAGCATTTTTAAAACGCTCTGTTAGAAGGGATGGAACTTTCTGTGTGTCAGGAAGTGGCAGGCTTAAAATGGAATTGAAACCACCCATTCCATTGTCTTTTGAAATTTCGTTTGCCGGATCTATGATTTCTTCACCATCAACAACAATAAGATATTCATAATCTCCGGGTGAAAGTAATAACTCTGTTTGCCATAATCCATCAATAAGCTCTAATGGAGTATTGGCTGCATTCCAGGCATTAAAGCTACCTCTTAGTTGAACGGTTTTATACTCTATATTTTGTGGATCAAATGAAAAGTGCTTTGTAGTTATATTCGATCTCTTTATTGGAATAGAGTACGAGAATCCATCTTTGTAAGCTGTTAGTACAGAAATAGCATCCTTACTATTTCCACTTACAAAAACAGTGTCACCTTTTGTCTTTAACGAAACACCGTCAGGAGCTGTGATGCTATCTGAAATGGAAGGGACAAAATATTCGCTTTGAAGAAAATAATTTCTTTCACTTCCCAGTTGAAAAGGACTCGCTAAACCTATTATAGCTTCTTTTTCAGGTCGTTGAATTGAGAATTCTTCAGTGTCGTTTAAACAGGATGTCATCCCAATTACAAGAAATGTTAATAGAATTCTGATATTCATTTTCAGTATTTTATTTTATTATAATGTCACTTTGGGATAGAGAATGTTCCTTTTTATTAAGAACAACACTTATTTGATCCCCTTCAAGGTGTGTGATCTTGCTTTCCTTTTCATTCACTTCAACTAATAATCGAGCACCTCTGAATACAACATGAAAGCGATAACTATCCCATTCTTTTGGAATAAATGGATTAAAAATAATTTTATCTTCTCCGATTCTCATGCCTCCAAATCCCTGTACAATAGACATCCATGTTCCGGCCATAGAAGTTGTATGGCACCCATCTTCAGTATCATGATTATAATCATCCAGGTCTAAACGAGCTGTTTGAAGGTAGAATTCATAGGCTTTGTCTGCTCTTCCGAGAGAGGCAGCCAAGATAGAATGAACACAAGGGGATAATGAAGATTCATGTACAGTAATGGGTTCGTAGAAATCAAAATGACGGCGAATTGTCTCTTTATCAAACTCATTTTCAAAAAAATACATTCCTTGAAGAACATCGGCTTGTTTTATATAACAGGAGCGAAGAATTCTATCCCAAGACCAATTTTCTACTAAAGGTTTATGGATATCGTCTAATGAAGATACTGGAATGATCTCCTTGTCTAAAAACCCATCCTGTTGTAAGAATAAATTTCTTTTGTCATCCATTGGGAAATAAACATTCTCCGTTATGTGTTGTAATTTTTGTTTTTCTACTTCAGTAAATTGAAGTTTAGAAAGCAAATCAATTAGTTTGCTTTTATTGTTCGCAGGATCATCAATGCTTTCGAGTGTATACTTAATGGTCCAGCGGGCAATGTAATTTGTATACCAATTATTGTTTACGTTATTTTCATACTCATTCGGACCGGTAACGCCAAGCATTACATAGGCATTTTTATCTTCAGACCACTGGAAACGTTGCGCCCAAAATCGGGAGATCGCAAGTATAACTTCAAGTCCATGTTCGAGCATATATTCACGATCACCGGTATATCGAATGTAGTCGTAAACACCATGTGCAATGGCTCCGTTACGGTGAATTTCTTCGAAGGTAATTTCCCACTCATTATGACATTCTTCACCATTCATGGTCACCATAGGATAAAGAGCTGCTCCATCCTTAAATCCTAATTTCTCTGCGTTTTCTATCGCTTTATCAAGATGATTATAGCGATATAATACAAGGTTTTTAGCTACATGACTATCCGATGTGCTTAAGTAAAAAGGAATGCAGTAAGCTTCTGTATCCCAATAGGTGGAGCCACCGTATTTTTCTCCGGTAAACCCTTTTGGACCGATATTTAAACGTGCATCCTCTCCTGTGTAGGTTTGATTTAATTGAAAGATATTAAATCGAATTCCTTGTTGTGCTGCCACGTCTCCTTCAATAAATATATCACTCCATTCCCATTTGTTTTCCCACTTTTTGGCTTGATCTTCTTTTAGTTTATTGAACCCGATGTGTTTAGATGTTAATATTTTTTCATCGATGAGATCAAAATGCGAATGAGCATCTTCAACTAGAGATGAAAGCGCACAAACATATTTTGTGAATAATATGCTTTCTTCTTTTTCATGCTTCCACTCAATGATCTCACCACATTGGCGTTCATTATTAATTTGACTTCTGCTAAAAGTAACATCCTTTTCAGCTTCGATGGTGTTTAATTGGCCATGACTTACAACAAAACCCGTCTTTCTTGTTGTCATCGATATTTTCGAAGACTCATTTGAGTTTTTAGTAATTACATCTTCCCAAAAGAACTCATCATAATTAGCATCCTGATTATGCACGTCCCCATCTAAGAATGAGCGGATGCTAACTTGTCCTGAGTAATTCTCAATTTTTAATTGAAGTTGAATTGCAGCGATCTGATCATCAGCCATGCTAATAAAGCGTGACCAATTGGCTGAAACTTGTGCCCCATTCTTTAGTTCAAGTACGACTGTTCTATCTAGAACTCCGGTTTTCATATTGAGCTCTCTTTCAAAAGAAATTACTTTCGATGTGTGGAGGTCAACTACTTCTTCGCCAACTTTAATGTGAATGGGCAGCCAATTACATGCATTGAGTACTTTGGCAAAATATTCAGGATATCCATTTTTCCACCATCCAACTCTGGTCTTGTCAGGATAATAAACACCTCCAAAATAGTTGCCACTTAAAGAGTCACCACTGTATTTTTCTTCGAAATTACCTCTTTGTCCAAAACGACCATTTCCCAAACTAAAAACAGATTCTGAAATGCGGTTATGTTCAGGATGAAATCCTTTCTCTATTATTTTCCAAAGATGATGATCAAGGTATTTATGCATGATATGAGTAGAGAATTAATTATTCTTCAAATAATTCCAAAACAGCGTCTAATTCTATATTTTCTATAGCTTGGTAAACAACATCAGCATGTTTAATAGATTGATCGCTACCAATTCCAATCGCTTTCATGTTAGCGGTGATAGCCGCATCAATTCCTGCTTTAGAATCTTCCAAGACAGCACATTCTTCTACGTTTACTCCCAGTCTTGAAGCATTCAAAAGAAATACTTGCGGATCAGGTTTTCCTTGAGTTGTCATATTTCCGTCAACAATGCAGTCGAAATAATCAGTAATTTCAAGTCTGCTCAATATCAACTTTGCATTTTTTGAAGCTGAACCAAGACCGATCTTAATATTCTTCTCTTTTAACTTCTCAAATAATGGGATGACGCCGTTAAAAAGAGCAGTACGATCCAGTTGTTTTATCATTTCCAGATAGACCTTATTTTTTTCGACAAGCCAATACTCAAAATCGTTTTCATTTAATTCTTTATTACCGATTTTCAATAGAATACGCAAAGAATTCCTTCTGTCTATTCCTTTTAACCTTTCGTTATCAATTTTCGAAAAACTTATTTCGAGGGCATCACAGACTTTGCTCCAGGCAAGAAAATGATAGTTTGCAGTGTCTACAAGAACACCATCTAAATCGAACAAAAATGCTTTCATTATGAATGAAGTTTATCAAGTTGTTGCTTGAGGTGATATTCAACTAAACCATCTATTGGTTTTTTACAAATGCTACCAATTTTTATATTGAGTTTGTCTGCTGCCTCTTTCAATTCATCTTGAAAATGAAATGCCACACTTCCAATAAAATTTACTGGCATTTCTGTGTAATTTTCAAAACAAGCTACATGAACTCGTAGGAACTTATGCATTCCTTCCACTAAAACATCATGCATGTAGCTGCTGTCTTTAAACTTATGAATTGTCTTCATAAAACTTGCGAGGTATACATTTGCATAGGGTTTCATGTAAACATTTTCAAGAATTTCGTCTTTAGTCAGCTTGAGTTTATCTTTGAGGTAAGTGTCAATTTCTGCAGGTAGAAAATGATACAAATAATCTGAGAGTAATCGTTTTCCAAAAAAACTACCACTACCCTCGTCGCCTAAAATATAAGCTAAAGCAGGAACTACTTCAGTCATACTTTTACCATCGAAGGCAATGCTATTCGAACCAGTTCCAAGAATACAAGTAATAGCTGGTTTGCCATTAAAGTTTGAAAGTGCGGCACCAACAAGATCATGATCGACCATCAAAGAGGCATTTTTAAATACCTTTTTTAAGCCACCTTCAACAATTTTTATCATTTCAGCATTTGACCCACCTGCGCAATAAATAAATACATGACTGACATCTTCTGCAAGTTCAGTCAATTCTTTATTATCCCTGATAAAGATCTCGATTGTATCTTCATTATGAAAAAATGGATTGATTCCTTTAGTGGTCGTATAGAGGGTTTTTTTCTTATCCTCAACAACTTGCCAATCACATTTAGTCGATCCGCTGTCAGCTATAAGTATCATTATATAATTTTAGGTAAATAAAAGGTTAACCATATCGACTAATCGGGCAGCATACCCCATTTCGTTATCGTACCAACCGACTATTTTTGCTAGATTTCCTTGTGTTTTTGTTAGTTGAGAGTCGAATATACAACTATGTTTATTACCCACAATATCAATAGAAACGATAGGATCTTCGGTATACTCCATCACGCCTTTTAGCCAGCTTTCTGAAGCTTCATACATCCATTCGTTAATTTCTTCTGCACTTACTTCCCTCTTCAAAATCAATGAACAATCAGTTATTGAACCATCAGGAATTGGAACACGCATTGCCATTCCATCTAACTTACCTTCAAGTTCTGGCATTACTTTTCCCACTGCAGCTGCGGCACCGGTTGTTGTAGGAATTATTGAAACAGCTCCTGCTCGTGCTCTTCGTAGGTCACGATGTGGAGCATCTTGAATTCGTTGATCCGCTGTATATGCATGAATAGTGGTGATATAGCCTTTTTCTATTCCAACTTTTTCTTCTAACACCTTGATCATTGGAGCCAGGCAATTTGTTGTACAGGAAGCATTGGACACAATGTCATCCTGAGCGTTTAAAATCTCATCATTAACACCAAGAACGATTGTTTTAACATCACCACCTTTTGCAGGGGCAGAGATCAGTACTTTTTTCGCTCCTGCTGTAATATGTTTTTGAGATCCTTCACGGGTTACAAAGACACCACTGGATTCTATAACCAAATCAATTTCAAGTTCTTTCCAAGGCAATTGTAAGGGGTCCGCTTCTTTAAGGATCTGGATTTTTTGATCCTTAACACATAGGCATGAATCATCAATATTAACATCTCCTGGGTAAACTCCATGTACACTGTCGTACTTAAATAAATGCCTTAATGTATCAGCATCAGTTAAATCATTTATGGCTTTCACTTCAATAAAAGGATGGTCGATCATCATTCTAAGTGCAAGTCGCCCAATTCTACCAAACCCGTTTATTGCTACGTTTACTTTCTTCATTTTACTTTTTATTAAATAGATAATATTTTAGAAATTCTTAATAATTCTTCATTGATAGGATGACTCCCCGTAATTGCATTGGAGAGTTTACTGTATTGAATAGTGTCACTTACAAATCCAACCATGTGTTGGTCATAACCAGCCAATAAGCCCTCGATTGCTTTTACACCCATTCGCGATGCCATTACCCTATCAAAAGCAGAGGGTGATCCACCTCGTTGAACATGCCCCAATACGGTAACTTTTGTTTCAAGATAATTGTACTTTTCCTTTATTCGCTTCGCTACTTCGTAAGCCCCGCCATTGGCATCTCCTTCTGCAACAACAATAATACTTGATGTTTTGTGAGTTGCTTTATTTCTTTTTAAAAGTGAGATTAGATCATCTATGCTAATATCCTCTTCCGGTAATAAAATAGAGAATGCACCAGTAGCCAGGCCGGTTCTTAAAGCAATAAAACCAGCATCCCGTCCCATTACTTCAATAAAAAACAGTCTGTTGTGTGAATTTGCTGTATCACGGATCTTATCAATGCTTTCGATGACAGTATTTGTAGCTGTATCGTAACCAAGCGTGTAATCCGTACCTGCGAGGTCATTATCGATCGTTCCAGGAATTCCTATAACCGGAATTCCATGTTCTTTATGAAGTTTATCTGCCCCTGCAAATGATCCGTCTCCACCAATAACAACTAAGGCGTCAATATTTCTTTTCTTTAAATGATCAAAAGCATTTTTTCTTCCTTCTACTGTCCTAAATTCCTGCGAACGAGAGGTTTTTAATATAGTACCACCTTGATTGATTATTTTACTAACTGAGCGAGCATTCATTTCAATGAAATCATCCTCTATCAATCCGGCGTAGCCACGGTAAATTCCAAATACTTCTAATTCATAGTATACAGATGTTCTCACAACTGCACGGATCGCAGCATTCATTCCCGGCGAATCTCCACCAGAGGTCATTACAGCAATTCTTTTTATATCCGACTTATTTCTCATACTGACCACAAACTTAGTGTAAAAAATACACTTACTAAAAATATTTGTACTTTAGTCGAAAATTATTTGTGAATGGAGAGTCGTTACGCTAAAATAAATGTTTCTGTCGATAATGTAATTTTTGGTTGGGATGGGGAGCATTTAAATATATTACTTATTGAGCAAAAAAGAGCACCTAAAAATGTACATCTTTCACCAAGGTTAGCGATTCCAGGAGATTTGGTGTTAGTGGAAGAAGGCTTGGACGATGCTGCTAACAGAATATTAAAAGAGTTGACAAAACTTGAAGGTATTTATTTGAGGCAATTTGAAGCATTTGGAGATCCTTCACGAGTAAAAGAAGAAAAAGATCAGGATTGGCTAAAAGCTTTTCGTGAAGATCCTGATGCACACGTTATTACTGTCGCCTATTTTTCACTTGTACGAATGGATCTTGTTAATCCGGAAGCATCAAGCTTTGCGAGTAACACACTATGGGTTGAGATGCATAATATTCCAGATCTGGCTTTCGATCATAATAGAATAATAGATAAAGCGCTTCGTAGATTGAGGCAAAATGTAGAACAAAAGTCTATTGGCTTTGAGCTTCTGCCTGAAAAATTCACTCTAACGCAGATCCAATCGCTTTACGAAGCAATACTTGATAAAAAATTGGATAAAAGAAATTTTAGAAAAAGTATTAAAAAGCTGGATACGATCATTCCACTTAATGAAAAACAAGTTGGTGTTACACACAAACCCGGACAACTTTTTGAATACAAGCCGTCATAATTATAAAAGAGAATATTAATAAGAGAATTAATGAGAGTAATACGAATTGCAATAGTTGCTTATTTGCTTGTGCTTAGCGCAAGCATTGAAGCTCAGATAATTACGACGACGCCAGCTTTTCCAACTCAATACGATACAATTACTATAGTATATGATGCCAGCGAAGGAAATGGTGAATTAAACAATGTAATTCCAATATATGCCCATACAGGCGTTATTACTTCAAATAGTCAGAACGATTCTGACTGGGAGCATGTTGTTGGTGATTGGGGTACTGTAGACCCAGATGTTGTGATGACTCCTTTAGGAAATAACTTACACGAGATCGTTATAGACGTCCAAAATTTCTATTCGATAAATGCAGGTGAAGAAGTTTTTCAGCTAGCATTTGTATTTAGGAATTCGACTGGAACGTTAGTAGGTAGAGAGGCCGATGGAGGCGATATTTACATTCCACTTTATGAAGAAGGTAATTCAATCGCAATTGTGAGTCCAACAAGTGGATCATTAATCGCAAATGACGCCATTTTTGAAATTTTAGCTCAATCAGCTGATTCGGCTGACCTTACTTTATTTGTAGATGAAGTTGAAATTTCAACGATAGTAAACGACGTTGAAATAACAAGCGAAGTAGATGCTTCTAGTTATACGGAAGGATTGCATTGGATTTCATTTAAAGCTGAGTTCGACACTGAAATAGTTTGGGATTCGGTTTCTTTTACAATTCTTGGAACAAGCAGTATTCTTCCAGTTCCAGATGGATTGCAAGAAGGAATAAGTATCAGCGAAAGCAATCCTGGAGAAGTGAGCTTTAATCTTTTTGCACCAGGAAAAGGGCTTATATATCTTATTGGTGATTTTAATGATTGGCAGTTTTCGAGTGAGTACATTTTGAATCAAGATCCCTCTGGTGATTTTCACTGGATTACGATTGATGGATTGGATGTAAATGAAGAATATGCATTTCAGTATTTTATTGCAGATGAAAACTTACGAATCGGTGATCCCTATTGCGAAAAAATTCTTGATCCCTGGAATGATGATTGGATCGAAGAAGTGACCTATCCAGATTTGAAACCTTATCCAGTAGGATTAACGATGGGAATTGTATCCGTTTTTCAAATTGAGGAAGAAGAATATACATGGACAGATCAGGATTACATTCGTCCAGATCAAACCAATATTATAGTATATGAATTATTAGTACGGGATTTCATAGATGCGCATAGTTATCAAGTGCTAAAAGACACGCTTAATTACCTAGAGTCTCTTGGAGTTACAGCCATTGAATTGATGCCAATTAATGAGTTTGAAGGAAATAATAGTTGGGGTTATAACCCAGCATATTATTTTGCTCCGGATAAATATTATGGATCAAAAAATGCCTATAAAGAGTTTATCGATGAATGCCATTCCAGAGGTATTGCGGTAATCATGGATATTGCTTTAAATCATAGTTTTGGGCAAAACCCACAAGTCAAGATGTACTTTGATGCAAGTGCAGGACAGTGGGGACAACCCACAGCTGATAGTCCATGGTTTAATGAAATTGCCAAACACGATTATAATGTAGGATACGATTATAATCATGAAAGTGAGTTTACTAAGAAATTTGTTGACAGTGTATTGATTCATTGGGTTACTGAATACCATATTGATGGCTATCGTTTGGATCTTTCAAAAGGATTTACGCAGAATAATACTTTAGGAGATGTTGGGGCTTGGGGACAATACGATCAAAGTAGGGTAGATATTCTTAACGATTATGGAGCACAAGTTTGGGATTATGATGCAGGTTGTTATATGATTTTAGAGCATTTTGCTGATAATAATGAAGAAGAAGTACTCTCCGATGCCGGATTTATGATCTGGGGTAATATGAATCATGAGTACTTAGAAGCGTCAATGGGTTATAGCAGTAATTTAAACTGGGGATCTTATCAGGCTAGAGGTTGGACAAGCCCTCATTTAGTTACTTATATGGAAAGCCATGATGAAGAAAGAATGATCTTTAAAAACATGGCTTATGGGGCAAGCAACGGAAGTTATGACATTACTGAATTTAATACGGCAATGAAGCGTGCAGAATTAGCGGCTGTATTTTTTATTCCCATTCCAGGGCCAAAAATGATCTGGCAGTTTGGAGAGTTAGGTTATGATTATTCCATCAACTATTGTGAAGACGGAAGTATAAATGAAAGTTGTCGAACGCATCCTAAACCTATTGAATGGGGCTATACTGAAAATGATAATCGTGATCAATTGTATAGAATTTATAAAGAACTAATTAAATTGAAAAAGGATTATCCGGTTTTTAGTACGACTGACTATGTTCTAGATGTTGGGACCTTCCAGAAATCCATACGGTTAAATGATGATGAAATGAATGTAGCTGTTTTAGGAAATTTTGCAACTTCTCAATCAGATATGAATTTTTCATTTGTTCATGGAGGATATTGGTATGAGTATTTTACCGGCGATAGTTTATTAGCGGGTGATTTTGCTCCTGATGTCATTCCATTAGAACCTGGAGAATATCGATTATATACAGATGTTAAGATAAGTAATGGAATTCCATTGGCTATCGAAGAAAATGAATTTAGCTATTCAAGTCTATCAGTTTATCCAAATCCAGGAAGGGCAGTATTTAATATTGTACTTCCAAAGATGAATAATACACGTGGTGATCTGTTTATTTATTCTTCGTCCGGGATACTAATAGATCTTATAGAAATGCCTGCTGGAAATGAACTTTATAAATGGCGAAGTCCTGAAGGTTTACCAAGTGGCATGTACTTTATTAAGCTCATTGATGGGGATTCTACTTACTCAACACGGATAATTATTGAATAAATATAGAACAAGAAAGCATTGCAATAATGCGCCTAAAATTAATAGTGTAAAATGTACACTTACTAAAAATTAATAGTAAATTAGCACGGAAATAATAAACACATGAAAAAATTCACACTTGCTTTTTCATTCTTTCTATTTAGTTCCTTAGCGATATTAGCACAGGAAGTTAAAGGAACAATAGTTGATGAAAATAAGGAACCGATTCCTGGAGTATCTATAATTATTGAGGGTACAACTACAGGAACAATTTCGGATATAAATGGTTTTTATAGTCTTAAAACAGACCAAACAATGTTTGTTTTAGTATATAAATACATCGGATTTGCTGACCATAGTGAGGAGATATCCCTTTCTGTAGGAGAGGTGAAAGAATTGAATGTTACGATGGAGACGGAGGCAGAGTTGTTGGATGAATATGTGGTTGTTGGATATGGTACAGCTAAGAAAAGAGATGTAGCAGGTTCCATTTCTTCTGTAAGCTCTGATGCTATCATGTCGGTACCAACACCTAGTTTTGAAGCTGCTTTGCAAGGGCAGGCTTCTGGTGTATCTGTAACCCAAGGAAGTGGTTTGGCTGGATCTAGTTCGATAATTAGAGTGCGTGGTATTTCTTCTATTAGTGCAAGTGGAGATCCTTTATATGTAGTTGATGGAGTTCCAATTTCTCAAGATCAGTTTATTACGGGTAATTCTGGAGGGATGAATAATAACCCACTAGCAGCTATTAATCCAGCTGATATTGAAAGTATAGAAATTTTGAAGGATGCTTCAGCAACAGGGATCTATGGAGCTCGAGGTGCCAATGGAGTTATATTGATTACAACCAAACGTGCAAAAGGAAACGGGTTATCGGTAGATTTTTCTACACGATTTGCAGTTGCTGAGCCAACAGCTATACCTAATATGATGAATTCTGCTGAATACCTTCAAATGTATCAGGAGGCTTGGGAAAATGACGGAAATGCAGGTCAAGCGATCTTACCTGGAGGGATTTCTTGGGAGGATGCTCAAAATACAGATACTGATTGGGTAGATGAAACTATTCAAACAGGTTTTAAACAATTCTATAGTGTAGGTTTAAATTATAAAAAGAACAAGATCGGGACTTATGCGAATTTCACCTATGATGGGAATGATTCTTATCTAAAAGGAAATAGCTATAATCGAATGTCAGGAAGGATCAATTTTGACTGGAATGTGAGTGATTTCTTCAAAATTAATCTATCTACCTCACTATCATCTGCAGATAATAATCGTGTAGATGCGGCATGGTCAGGTGGATTAGGAGCAGCAATGTCAACTGCTTTACCTATTTATCCTATCTATTGGCAAGAAGATGTTCTCGATAATAATGGAGATACATTGCATACAAAAGGTGATTTTTGGAATGATGGAGCGAATCCGGTTAGAGACAGAGAGACAAAGACTTGGATAAATAATGAACTCAGATCGATCAATAATTTATCCCTGATCTTTATTCCAATAAAGAATTTAAATATTCGCTTTACAGGTGGGTATGATTATATGCGCTTAAATGAACAGCGATTCTTTCCTGCCGATTATTCAGCTGGCGACAGTCGTGGATTTTCAGATGTAAATTCTCATGTCATAGATAATTATAATATTTCCTTTGTTCCAGAATATTCATGGGATTATGGAGAGGATAATCATTTTAAAATTCTTGGAGGAGTAGAATATCAGTACAATAAAACTGATGGTGAGTATATTACTCTACAAGATGCACCTGGTTTGATCGATAATAATATTAATAGAGGTGACTCGAATGTAGTAGTCAGCCCTTATGTAATTCAAGAATACTCATTTACTAGCTATTTCTCCCGATTTAATTATAACCTTAAAAACCGTTATTATTTTCAGGTTTCAGGAAGAATTGACGGGTCATCTCGTTTTGGACGTAATTACCGCTATGGATTTTTCCCGAGTGCATCTGCAGGGTGGATTGTATCTGATGAAGATTTCTGGAATGTTGATTTTATAAATTATTTTAAAGCAAAAGCCAGTTGGGGGATTACCGGAAATGCAAATTTTGAGAACTATGCTCGTTATGGAACTTTCTCACCGGTAGATAATGGGGGTAATTACGGAGGGAATCCTATTATTTATCCTATTCGTCTCGAAAATCCAAATTTGAAATGGGAAGTATCCAACGGTATTGACCTTGGAGTTGAGTTTGGAATGAAGAATAACAGAATTACAATGGAAATCTCCTATTATAAAAAATGGGCTTCAGATGTATTGCTTCAAGTTGCCGTACCACCTTCTACTGGGTTTGATACCTTTTGGGATAATGTTGCCAAGATTGAAAATTCAGGAATTGAATTTGGAATAAAGGCTCGAGTCTATGAAAGAGATAATTTCTCTTGGACGACTGATTTTAATATTTCAAGAAACTTTAATAAGATAACAAGCATAGGTTTGTATAGCCCTGATGCTGTTGGTGGAGGTACCAATGATACACGTGTTGTTGTTGGTGAACCTGTTGGAACAAACTTCTTAGTTCGCTATGTTGGTGTTGATCCAGAAAATGGTAGGCCGATCTATCTTGATATTGATGGCAATCAGACCTATGCTTGGGATCCAAAAGACCGTGTGCCGGTTGGATCTGTACTTCCGAACGCATGGGGAGGCTGGACCAATACTTTTACTTGGAAGAACTGGAGTGCTAGTTTATTAATTACTGCAACCCTGGGAGCAAATATTTATGATTCATCTTCTAAAAGACAATTAGGAGTGGTTACCGATTGGAATATGAGAACCGAGTTATTTGATCGTTGGACTACCCCAGGGCAAACAGATGCTGAATATGCCCGTCTTACCATGGATGAAGCGAATTATGGTTCGAGTACAGTTTGGATCAATACTGATCAATGGTTAAAGAAAGGGGATTATGCTCGTTTTAAAAACCTAACATTGGCTTATACCTTCCCTAAAATAGGAAAGGATAAATTTTCTTTTAGCAACTTAAGAATTGCTGCAAGCATTACTAATTTCTTAACCTTCACTAATTTTGAAGGCTTAGATCCTGAGATCGCAAGAGATTTTGAAAACAATGCAGATAGAAATATGAGTCAGAATGTTACCTATTTGACTCCTCCGCAGGAAAGAACCTATAGTTTAGCATTATCATTTACATTTTAAAAAAGCTTGTCATGAAAATTAAAGTAATAATAACATTATTCAGTCTGGCTTTTATACTTGGAAGTTGTGATAAAATATTAGAATTAAAACCAGGAAATGAAGAGCTCTATGAAGATGCTCTGCAAACAACGGAGGATTTACAGAATTTACTTAATTCATCTTATGATGTGATGGCCAATACCTATTATGGTGCCTATCAGAATCTTGGAGAATTAATATCTTATAATCTTGCTATTCCTCGTGCTCATAATGATTATACGGAAGTGTATAACAGAGCAACTATTTTCTTTAATGGAACGGTAGGAGATTTATACGGGGAGCCTTACACATCCATATACAGAGCTAATTTTTTAATGGAGAGCTACGATTTTATAGATGATTTGAAGGAGGAAGATCGAATTCGATTGGAGGCAGAGTCTAAATTTATTCGCGGTTTAAGTCATTTTGAGATCACTAACCTTTTTGCACAACCTTACGGTTTTACTTCAGATAACTCTCACCTTGGAATACCTATTCGATTAGTAGTAAAGCCGGATCCATTACCTCGATCTACGGTTAAAGAAGTATATGATCAAATATTAGCTGATTTAAATTATGCAAAGGATAACTTACCCGATCATAATGGTATTTATGCAGATAAATATGCTGCCTATGCAATGCTAGCCAGAGTGTATTTTCAGATGAATGATTTTGAAAAAGCCGCCGAAGCCTCTGCAGTAGTCATTAATGAAGGAAATTATATGCTTGACTCATTAAATGCCAGATGGTCAGAATCTATTTCAAGCGAAAATATTTTCACTTTAGTAATTGCTTCTTCTGATAGTAGAAACAAGGCATTTAATAACTACCGTTCCGATAATACTGAGATTCCAGAATTGTACGCATCGCGTGAGTATGTTGAAGGATTATATGGACAGAGTATTCCAACAAGTGATGAGCGAAGCGAGTGGTTTGTAAAAATGGCACCAACAAGTCCTAATTATTACTATAATATTAATAAGTTCAATAAAAATTATTTTAATATTCCTTTCCTTCATTTGTCAGAGATATTACTTATTCATGCTGAATCACTAGCTGAACAAGGAATTCAGTTATCAACGGCGGTTGATGATATTAACCTTATCAGACAGCGAGCTGGAGTTTCCTTTTTAAATGAGAATTCAACACCCGAAGCTATTATCGCTGCAGCAAGAGTAGAAAGAGAAAAAGAAATGATAGGTGAAGGAAGAATAGTATTCGACCTAAAAAGACGTGGAGCTAAAGGAGAAAATATAGAAATTAGAAACGCACCATGGGATTGTAATGGAATGGCACTGCAGTTTCCTATCTCTGAGAACTCAACTGTATTTGTAATGAACCCAACTGGAGGTTGTAATTAAAATGATTATGAGAAGATCTAAATATTTACTGTTATCAGGAATTCTATTGGGACTTTTACTCTTTGGTAATTGTACTAAGAAAACCTACACACTGGATGAGCCTGCTAGTAAGATAGAAGGGCTAAATGGAAGTTGGACATTGTATAGTGTTGTTCAAGTAGATGAGGTTTCCTTATCAAAAGACGAAAGAGATATTTCTAGTTTTTATATTGGAGATGGAACGGTAGAAGTGCTGGAAGTCACATTTAAATCATCCGACAGAACTTTTGAGATCGTTTTAGGTGAGATAGGTAGAAATTACTTACCAAGCTCTGGAACATGGTCTTTTGATGATGATAATTTTCCTCTGTATATCTATTTAGAAGAAGATAATGGTACGATAACAACCCTGAAACTTCAAGGTCCAACAAGACCCCAAGATCAAAAATTGAAATTTTCATTCCAACGTTCGTGTACGATATTAGGAGAAGAAAAAGAATACGTAGGTTATCGATATGAATTTAATAGAAATTAAAAAAGCCATGAAGAAGTCAATTCTATTAGTTGTATTTGCCTTTATAGGAGGATTAACTATTCAAGCACAAGATGCTGCATGGTTTGAACCAGGACCAGCCGCGGATGTAACTTCAGAAATTAAATTATACGTTGATGTAACACATCCGGATTGTGAATGCCCAAATTTAGTTGATACGGATGATCCATTGTATTTATGGACTTGGACTCCAGGTGGACCTCCAGGCGGAAATGGAGCATGGGATGCTTCCAATACAGATCTTGAATGGACTCAGGAAGGACCTAATTTATATAGTTTTCCAATGGTTCCAACAGATTTTTATGGTGTTGATCCCGCTACTATTTATGCAGATGGTATTGACTTTTTAATTAAAAAGTTCAATGGTGCGGATACTGATGGTACGGGAGAAAATAAATCAGCCGATTTTCATGTGGACATCGATCCAGTTGGATGTGTTAATATCCTTTGTGCCTTTCCTGAGTTTTTTCAAGAAGACGATTATTTAACAATGATCTATAATAATAAGAAAGAAGAACA
>JAUVAY010000201.1 GCA_030591505.1 Flavobacteriales bacterium
GAAAACTTTTGCTTCCTCTTCGCAAAACCAAAATTTAAACCAATTAAACACCAAATATTATGAAAACACTATTACACATTAGAATTATGGCAATGGGATTATTTATTTTTCTACTTGCTGGAAACAACTTAAGAGCTCAAACGAATTGGGTTAAATATGAAAATAACCCTGTGCTAGAGACTTTAGATCAACAAGCCTGGGATGCATATACTGTCTATCCAACAGTGCTGGTAGTTGGTGATAGCCTTAGAATGTGGTACTCAGGATCAAATACAGGTGCCTTGGTCAATTATCAGATCGGGCATGCCTCTTCCAACGATGGAGGAGAAACATGGACCGTAAACGAAGATCCAGTAATTCCAGTTGGAAATCCAGGTGATTGGAATAAAAATAAGATGCCTTGTACTGTATTATTAGGTGAGGATGATACACTTAGAATGTGGTATACCGCTTCTAATGGCTCTTTTGGCACAAATTCTTCAATTGGATTTGCTAAGCGTTTGATAGGTGATAACGAATGGGAATTTAATGAAGGTCCTGTACTCGAAGTTGGATCATCGGGAGACTGGGATGATGTTGGGACTTATAAATGTTCAGTAATTTTTGATGAGAATGCTGCAGATTCAGCAAAGTATAAAATGTGGTATCATGGATGGGATGAAAGTGCGGATACACCAGATGGTGAAATAGGTTATGCATATTCAACAAATGGGGTAGACTGGGAAAAATATTCTGACAATCCTGTAGTAAATGTTGGTGCTCCTGAAACTTTTTACGATACATGGATTACTCCCGGAACAGTATTATTAGGTGAGGATGATACACTTAGAATGTGGTTTACAGGTTGGGATGGATTCAATAGTTCTAGTCCGCGTAAATATGATAAAGTTGGTTACGCTACTTCACTAGATGGTATAGTATGGACAGATGGAAACGGGGAGGAAC
This sequence comes from Flavobacteriales bacterium, assembly GCA_030591505.1. Lineage (GTDB taxonomy): Bacteria > Bacteroidota > Bacteroidia > Flavobacteriales_D > JAHECK01 > JAHECK01. Next base: position 946 of record JAUVAY010000201.1, read on the forward strand.
CCGTTTTAAATGTTGGTGCTTCAGGTGACTGGGATCAAGATCAGGTAAGAGGTGATTGCGTTGTCATTCAAAATAATATCTTGAAAATGTTTTTCACTGGATATAAATTTGGAAGCGGCTATCATATAGGTTTAGCTACAGGCGGTATTGTAAACACAATAAAAGATCTCAATCAATTATCAGAATTTGAGATGTTAATTTCTCCGAATCCTACTAATGATATAACAACTATTAGCTATCATTTAGCCACTGCATCAACTACCACTATTGTTATTTATAACCAACAAGGACAAATTATTTCAACCCTTCTTGATGAAAAGAAACAAGCTGGGGATCATGAAATTAAATTTGATAGCTCAGGACTTCCATCAGGAATTTATTTCTGTGTATTAAAAGCAAATGATGAAATTCAAACAGCTAAAATTGTAAAACTTTAACACCCCAAAACCTATCTAAATTAATTATAAAGGCTGTCTCGTCCCGATTCCTATCGGGATTCGGGACAGCCTTTTTATTTTCATCGCATTCATTTTAAGTTTAAAAGGCTTATCTTCAGAGCTATAATGCGCTTGTAATTACTATTAACTTGATTAATCTTTTGATGTTGAGTAATGTCTCTTTGGAAACTCGCACTTTTGGAAGTGGCTTTAAGAAGGCGTCAAGAATGAGGCTTGCGACCGCGTGTCGCCAATAGCTTTAGCGGTGGCACAAGTGTTTAAAACCAGGAGTTTACCCTTGTAAATGACTGGATTTAAATACGAGTATAACGAAATTATTGGCGCTTTATTAAAGTCACCACTAAGCGAAATATGAAAGGCAAATTACTATCACTGATCTTCCTATTATTCCTGCTGTTTGATGCACAAGGGCAGATCTATGAAGAAATAGAAAAGATCAATGTGGATAGCCTGCAACAGGTGCTGCCCAAGCTAAACGGAATGCAAAAAATTGATGCATTAAATAAACTTTCATTAGGACTTAGTATCGAATTACCTGACAGTAGTCTTAGCATTGCAAAAAACACCATCATACTTTCAGGAAAACTTGATTACAAAAAAGGTCTTGCAGATAGTTATTTTAATTTGGGGAATTTTTACCTCTTTTCAGATAGTCTCAAACCTATGGTTTTAAATTATTTGAATGCACTCAGGATCTATGAGCAGATCGAACCCTGTTTGGAAATGGGACTAGTACTTCGACAATTGGCAGGAGTCAATCGCCTTTTAGAAAGGTTTAATCAGGGAAAAGAATACAGCAAAAAAGCGATCCACACTTTTCAAGTACTTTCTGAACATAAATATGAAATTAGATCATGGATGGATTTAGGTAACTATTGTTCCTTTAATCAAGAGTATGACTCAGCATTTTATTATTATGATAAAACAATAGAATTTCTCAAGATCTACCCAGATGAATATTTGCGTAGCACTGTGGACATTAATTATGCCTGGACTTATGCAAAAAAACATGGTGATGAAAGAAAAAAGGGTATTGAAAATTCTCCATATTTAAATATGGCTATTTCAATGCAGATAAAATCAAACGAAACTGAAAAGGTCCTTCTGGCTAAAAATATTATTACCATTGAGGAAGCAACAGTTGGTGTTTCAAACCTTGGGGCCTGGTATATTAGAACAGGTAGGAAGGAGAATATTAAAAAAGGAGTTGTATTGCTTAAAGAAGCCCAAAATATGATTGGTTCATTATGTATAAATATTTCTGGGATGATACTTTCAAACAATTTATTAGCATGGGTTGAAAGAAGTCGTGGGAATAATAAAACTGCCATTATGCTTCTAAAAAACGGATTGCTTCAAGCCGATACATGCATGGAGCATTTTTCTATAAAGAACTATCGAAGTCCAACAGCAGCGTATAACGAGAAATATTTTACAAAACGACACAAGAATACAGCCTATTGGCATTTATATGACATTCACAGAGAACTTGGAGATTATAAAACTGCACTTGAATACTATATTCTAACGAGGAAATCAGCTGAAGAGATCTTCGAAGAGGATAACAGCAAATTAGTTGCCTTTTTGGAAGCTGAATCGGAAAATGAAAGAACGGAGAAACAGATTGCTCTATTAGAAAAGGAAAACGAAGTTAAAAACCTGTCCATCAATCAATCAAGAAACTATTTAATTGCACTATCTTCTTTTATAATTGTTCTCTTCCTTTTTACCATGCTCTACTTCCGTCAGCGAAAGATCCGTTTGGCGCATAGCGCTTTGATCCGTGAGCAAAAGCTCTTGCACGATCTGGAAATCCAGCATGTAGAATCTAAAAAGCTAATAGAGTTGGATCATATGAAATCTCAATTCTTTGCTAATATCTCCCATGAATTCCGTACTCCGCTTACATTGATCCTGGGGCCTTTAGAAAAGTTATTCTCCAAAAGCACAGATCTTGATGATAGAAAAGACCTAAGCCTTGCCAAAAAGTATACTAAAAAGCTCCAAACCCTTATCAATAATCTGTTAAGCATCTCAAAGCTCGAATCGGGTAAAATGCAGCTTCATGCTTCAGAGACTGATCTCGTAAAGTTAGTAAGGAGTTACTTTCAGGCTTTTGAATCATTAGCAAAACAATGTAATATCACATTGAAATTTGCATCAGAAAAAGAGGAAATAGCGGGCTTTGTCGATCGGGAAAAATTTGAACAAATACTGAATAATCTTTTCTCCAATGCGA
>JAUVAY010000156.1 GCA_030591505.1 Flavobacteriales bacterium
TCAATAGAAAGTGCTCCTGTATCAGTTAATAAACCTTGTTGATTAAAAAGCGTTGCTTCTGTTAATTCAGCAGGAGACAAATTCCAGTAAACATCGCCAGCATAGTGTAATTTCAAATATTCAAGACTAGAGTCATTGGGTAATTTTCCAAATTGATTCATACTGCTTTTTTAATTTATGAAGGCAAAATTAGAGAATTTTAACCTAAATTAAATGATAAATGTTGTTTTAAATAGGCTATTTATCCAAGGCTCAATAAGCATAACATCATTTTCATATAGTGTTAAAAACACACTTTCTACTACCCTAGTTGAAGTTTGCTCAAGCGGGCATACAGTCCGGATTTTTCAATTAGCTCATCATGCTTTCCTTGCTCAACTATTTGACCTTCTTTTAAAACTAGGATCTTATCCGCATGAATAACCGTAGATAATCGATGAGCAATTACGATAGAACTTCTTCCCTTCATTAATCGCTCTAATGCCTCTTGAACATATTTTTCAGATACTGAATCCAAGCTGGAGGTAGCTTCATCAAGGATCAGAATAGCTGGATCATTGATCATAGCCCTGGCAATCGCAACACGCTGTTTTTGACCTCCGGATAATTGTATTCCTCGATCTCCAACTAAAGTCTGAAGGCCATCAGGAAAAGAAGAGATAAATTCCCAAGCATTGGCATTCTTAGATGCTTCAATTATTTCATCTTCACTTGCGTCAGGTTTTCCATAACTTATATTATCACTTATGCTTCCAGCAAATAGAAATACATCCTGAGGAACGATTGCCATCTGTTTTCTTAATGCATGAAGATCATACGAAGTAGAAGGAAGGTCGTCAAATAAGATTGCTCCATCATTTAATGAATAGAAATTTAGCAAAAGTGAGCTTATTGTCGATTTTCCAGCTCCTGATTCCCCAACCAATGCAATTGTTTGTCCTGCTTCCAATGAAAAATTAAGTCCTTTCAATACTTCCACATCAGGACGTGTTGGATATGAAAAACACACCTCTTTAAACTCCACTTTTCCTTTAATCCGTATTACTTCCGAATCATCACCCATCACTTCAGCCTTTTCATCAAGGAGTGACATTAATTTTTCTGTTGCACCAATTGCTTTTTGAATTTTAGCCCACAATTCGGGAAGACTACCAATTGAAGCGCCTAAAAATACCGTATAAAGTAAAAAGGACATCAATTCACCGGTTTCAAGAATATTAATCCCTCGATATATAACGAAAACAATGGCTCCGAAAATGGTGAAGATGATAAATGAAACAAAAGCCCCTCTCCAAATAGCCCCTTTAATGGAAAGTTCTTTTACTCGTTGAGCAGAAGCGGCATATCTTCCCATCTCAATAAGTTCATTTGTAAAGGCCTTTACAACAGCTATCCCGCTCAATGACTCCTCGATAACAACATTAGAAGATGCCGCGGCATCTTGAGAATCTTTTGATAACTTCTTAATAAAACGACCAAAAAATACAGCAAAAATGGCAAGTAATGGTACAATTGCCAACATTATCAAAGCGAGTTCATAGGAAAAATAAAACAGAGCCGCTATACCAACAAATATGGTTATGAATTGTCGGAAAAACTCAGCAAGAGTAATGTTAAACGTTTCTTGTAATAAATTAAGGTCGGTTGCCAATCGACTAGAGATCTCTCCCACTTTATTTCTATTATAAAAATCGATCGGTAAATAGATCAAGTGGCGAAAAGTAAATTGACGTATATCATTCAATGTATTTTCAGTAACGATGCTAAAAAGATAGATTCGGAAAAAAGAAAAAACTGACTGAGCTAGAAAAATAAAAAACAAAAGCGCCACAATTGAGGTCATGGGATCCAAATTAAATATGCTAATTAAAACCCCTTTTTCAGATTCTGCATCAAATAATTTCCCAATTAAATAAGGGAAAGCCATTGCTGTTATACTCGATAATATTAGAAAAACAAAACCTATATAAAAGTAAGATCGATAAGGTTTAATAAACCGAAAAACCCGAAAAGCTTTACGGTATTCACTTTTCGTTAGTTTTATTTTATCTTCTCTTTTTTTTCTTCCAAATGCCATATCCACCAATTCTAAGGTAAATGTAACTGAATATATAAGTAAATTGCATAGATAATTTTCATCGATTTAAAAAGGTAAATTGATTTGCTAGTTTACAAATAAAACCTATTTTTGCAGTCCGAATTTTTAGAGAAGAAATAAAGTTTAAACATTACGATAATGAAAAGGACGTTTCAACCATCAGTAAGGAAGAGAAAGAACAAGCATGGCTTCCGCGAGAGAATGTCGACCAAAAACGGACGAAAAATCCTTAATAACCGAAGAAGAAAAGGACGTAAGAAACTATCTGTTTCTGACGAGTTTTTAGGTAGAAAATAAGGGTGTAAAAAATATTAGTAAGCCATTCTGAGCGATCGGAATGGCTTTTTTATTTTAAAGGGAATTCCTTCATCAAGTAATCCAAGTGTTTTTTATCAACTAATAAATGTCCTCCCTTTAACTCAGTTAAACTAGCACTGTTTCCCAATTTCTTTATCATTCGTCTTCCGATAACAGGTGGAATTACTTTATCCTCCTCTCCGAAAATTAAATGAAAGCGGATCTCATTCTCATTTATTTTACTGATGACCTCCTTAATATCTGGAATAAACGCTTGGTAAAGCAACCAAAAATTATAAACATTATTACGTTTCTTCTCATCACGCATATTAGCTAAAACAAAATAAGTCAAACTTTTATTCAACAGGCCTAACTTATTTAAACTTCTGACTAGACTAAGAAACAGATCAGGCTTTTGAATAATAAGTTTGAAAATATTCCGTGCCCATTTATATTTCCCAAATAGATGATTCCAAAAAGAGATCTCCACACCATCAGGAGCAAATAGCCAAACCTCTTCGATAACAAGAGCTTGTTTTTCAAGAATACTTAGTAAGGTTCTGCCTCCTGAAGAATAAGCCATTAAATTAATAACACCATGATTCTGTTCATTGGCAAAGGCTTTAAAAAACGACTCGATCTCTTCTGTTCGTAATGGTGAAGATGGCAATCTATCTTCAGGAAATTTACTCTCTCCATGAAAAAAATCAGCAAAGCAATAAATAGTGAACTCCCTTTCTAGCCATGGTAGAAAAGCCTCCCATTCAACTGCAGACCTTCCAAAACCATGGAATGCATACAGTATTCTACTTCCATTCCCTAAAACCTGGTATTCTCGCTGTAGATTATTATGTAGAAAAATAGTTGATTTCATATTCCAATTACGAGGAAAATTAGTTGATTTCTATTAACTTCGCATCCCAAAAATACGTCTTTTGTAAGCGACAATTACAAAATGATCGTATGACAAAACACGCCTGATTCATGCCAAAAAACGAAAGCATAAAATCCGTACTGATCATTGGTAGCGGCCCTATTATTATTGGACAAGCCTGTGAATTTGATTATTCGGGATCACAAGCAGCAAGATCTTTAAGAGAAGAAGGAATTGAAGTTACATTGATCAACTCCAATCCTGCAACAATCATGACCGATAGTGTGGTTGCAGATAATATTTATCTTCTTCCACTCGAAGTGAGTTCCATAGAGGAAATTCTCTCTAAACATGATATTGATGCCGTTTTACCAACAATGGGAGGACAAACAGCATTGAATCTTGCCATAGAATGTGATGAATTAGGAGTTTGGAAAGAAAATAACGTAGAAATAATAGGAGTTGATATCGATGCTATCGAGGTCACAGAAAACAGAGAAGCTTTTAAAAACTTAATGGAGAGTATTGGAGTAGGGAGTGCTCCTTCTCGTACTGCCAAATCATTTCTTGAAGGAAATGAAGTAGCACAAGAACTAGGGTTTCCATTAGTTATTCGTCCATCATATACATTAGGAGGAACAGGTGCCTCTTTTGTTCATACACAAGATGAATTTGATAAATTACTCACAAGAGGCTTACATGCATCTCCTATTCATGAGGTTTTAATAGATAAAGCTGTTTTAGGTTGGAAAGAATTCGAGCTGGAGCTTTTACGAGATAAAAACGACAACATTGTTATAATTTGCTCCATCGAGAATTTTGATCCGATGGGGATTCATACAGGAGATTCCATTACCGTAGCTCCTGCGATGACCCTTAGTGACAAAACGTATCAAAGGATGCGAACAATGGCCATCAAAATGATGAGAGCCATCGGTGATTTTGCTGGAGGATGTAATGTGCAATTTGCGGTAAGTGATGATGAAAAAGAAGACATTATTGCAATTGAAATTAACCCTCGGGTTTCACGTTCATCAGCACTAGCTTCCAAAGCTACTGGCTATCCTATTGCTAAAATTTCAGCAAAATTGGCAATTGGATATAACCTGGACGAATTAGATAATCAGATCACTAAAACCACTTCAGCATTTTTTGAGCCAACTCTCGACTACGTTATCGTAAAAATTCCAAGGTGGAATTTCGATAAATTCGAAGGAAGTGATCCAGAATTAGGACTTCAGATGAAATCTGTTGGAGAAGTGATGGGTATAGGACGTTCTTTTAAAGAAGCCTTACAAAAAGCTGCTCAATCGCTTGAAATAAACCGAAATGGATTAGGTGCTGATGCAAAAGAATGGAAAGATCAAGAAAAGATTCTATATGCGCTTGAACATCCTACATGGCATCGTTTATTTCGGGTCTACGACGCCATTAAATTAGGTATCCCTTTTAAAACGATACAAGAAAAAACACGAATAGATTTTTGGTTTCTTAAAGAAATTGAAAGCCTAATAAAATTTGAAAAAGAAATTGAAAAGTATAATCTCAACACCATATCTAAAGAGTTGTTGATCGAAGCCAAACAAAATGGCTATGCTGATAGGCAAATTGCACATTTATTCTCCTGTCTGGAGAGTGAAGTACATGCAAAGCGCTTAGAAATGGGAATTATAAGGACTTTTAAGCAAGTGGATACGTGTGCAGCTGAATTCGAAGCAAAAACTCCATATTACTATTCTTCTTTTGAAAGTGAAAATGAAAGTTATGTTAGCGACAAGAAAAAGATTGTTGTATTAGGTTCTGGTCCCAATAGAATCGGACAAGGCATTGAGTTTGATTACTCTTGTGTTCATGGCGTACTGGCTGCCAAAGAAGCTGGGTTTGAAACCATAATGATCAACTGTAATCCTGAAACGGTTTCTACCGATTTTGATACTGCCGACAAACTCTATTTTGAACCTGTCTTCTGGGAACATATTTACGATATTATACTTCATGAAAAACCAGAGGGTGTTATTGTACAATTAGGAGGTCAGACAGCATTAAAGCTAGCTGAAAAATTGACTAGGCATGGTATTAAAATAATTGGTACTACTTCGGAAGCACTTGACCTTGCAGAAGACCGTGGTCGTTTTTCTGATCTGCTAAAGAAATTAGGAATCCCTTACCCAGAATATGGGGTTGTAGAAAGCGCAGAACAAGCTATTGAATTATCTAAAACAATCGGTTTCCCCTTATTAGTAAGACCTTCCTATGTTTTAGGTGGACAAAAAATGAAGATCGTAATCAATGAAGATGAATTAGAAAAACATGTTGTGGATATCATGCGTGATATGCCCGGCAATAAAATTCTACTCGATCATTTTCTTGAAAATGCGATTGAAGCAGAATCCGATTCAATTTGTGATGGAGAAGATGTCTACACTATGGGAATAATGCAGCATATAGAGCCTGCAGGAATTCACTCAGGTGATAGTTACGCTGTACTTCCTCCCTATAATTTAGGTGATATGGTTATTAGTCAAATCGAGGATTACACAATAAAGATTGCATTGGCATTGGAAACCTTAGGCGTCATCAATATCCAATTTGCAATAAAAAATGACAAGGTTTATGTGATAGAGGCAAACCCAAGAGCTTCACGAACAATGCCTTTTATTGCTAAAGCATACGACGAACCTTACATTAATTATGCGACCAAAGTAATGCTGGGAGTAAATAAGGTTAAGGATTTCAAATTCAATCCGAAAAGGGAAGGATATGCAATTAAAATACCAGTATTCTCATTTGATAAATTCCCTAATGTGAATAAGGAATTAGGACCTGAGATGAAATCTACCGGCGAAGCGATATACTTTATTAAAGATCTTCGAGATCCTTTTTTTAGGAAGATCTATGGGGAAAGGAATCTATATTTAAGTCA
>JAUVAY010000213.1 GCA_030591505.1 Flavobacteriales bacterium
CCCTAATGTCAGAATTATCAAAGCGGCCAAGAATTTCGATATTCCCATCACTTACTTTTCCAAGATCCTGCGTAGCAATAAAAGGACAAGAATAGATATTTGCCAAGTCTATGATGTTTATTCCTCCAGTTTCATTCTCATTAACTATTGTAAAGGGGTCGTTTGTATCTCGGATAAAAACCCTCATCCAAGGAACTAATTGGAATTTTCCATTTCCTTTTGAATAAGCCTGCGAGAATAGCTCGGTCATTCCATATTCCGAATGGATTGTTTCCGTTCCAAATCCTTTCATCAATTGCTCATGTAATTCTTCACGTATCAATTCTTTCCTTCTTCCTTTCATTCCTCCAGTTTCCATAATGATCAATTCTGGAAAATGTAGCTCATGCTTTTCAATAAAATCGAGAAGGGCAAAACTAACGCCCAATAAAATTGTTTTTACACCCTGTTTTTTAGCCTTTTGGAGCTTTTTAAATAAAGATTCAAAATCATTCAAATAAAATCCACTTTCTGAATTCTTACTTTTTTTAATGAGCTCGTCAGCCATTACTACCAATGAAGATCCTTCTCTTTCTAGATAAGAGGGGAGTAGTGCTAGGATGCAGTACTGCTCTATATCTCCATAAAAAAATTCAAAATTATTCAAGCTTACTTTTAAGTACCAAGCGAGGTCAGGTACTAAATTTCTACTAGGAATAGTACCAGTCGTGCCACTACTGGTAAACACCTCTTCTGCTTTTAGACCTTCAAGTTGTACTGTATGTGATTTAAAAAAACCGATGGGTAGAAAAGGAATTTCTTCAATTTTTGTTGGAGTCTGAAAAGAAGAAGGTAAGGTTTCAACAAATTGCCGATAGATTGGGTTATGTTGTTTATGCAATTCGTACAACTCTAAAGCAACTGATCTGAACTTTTTATCGTTATTTATAGAAAGGACTTTACTTTTCAGTTCTTCGTAAATTTGCATAGTGCAAAAATAGAGATAATCGTTATACCAAAATTGATGAAAAAGGCGTTTTTACAATTAACAGCTTATTTTTACCTTCGTAGTATGAAATTGTTAAGCATAGGAGTATTGGTTATTTTTCTTTCAGGAGCTTTTACCTCTTGTCAGAAGTCAAAGGAATACCCTATCGAACCTGAAATTTTAATGTCCAATCGACAGGAGTATCATAACCCTGCTAGAATTATTATCTCGTTTACAGATGGTGATGGTGACATTGGTTTTCATGAAAGTGACACTTTACCTCCATTTAATTTTGTCGATGACGGTAATGGGAACAGTGAGAATAAGTTTTATTATAATCTAATATTGTATTATTTCGAAAAGAATGATGGAGTATGGGAAGAAATCGAAACGCTGGTTCCTTATGCATATAGAATTCCGTATATCACGCCCACAGGTCAGAATAAAGCGCTGAATGGGGAGATAGAGGTCGACGTAGTTCTTTCCGGAGCACGCCCTGATAGTATTCGTTTCGATATTGAACTGATCGATCGGGCATTGCACGAAAGTAACCGACTTACAACTCCTGTAATATACCGATAGTATTTGTCAGGACTTTACTTTCATATCCCTTATTGCCAGCACGCTTGTAGTTATTGCAATTTCCATTTTTCTACATCTTTAAAAACGAAGTCAGCGGTTTTAAATGCGATGAAAAAGGAGTTAGAAATTCGTTCGGCTTCATGGACTGAAAAACTAACGACGATCTATTTTGGAGGAGGAACACCAAGTATCTTAAGTCCGGAAGAGTTTTGCGACCTTATAAAAACAGTAAAGGATAATTTTGATATTTCTATGCTAAAGGAGTTTACTATAGAGTGTAATCCTGAAGACCTTGTCGTTGAAAAATTGGCTGCTTGGAAGGAAGCAGGAGTGAATCGTTTAAGTATCGGAATTCAAAGTTTTCAGGATACAATATTGAAATCCATTAATCGATACCATACAGCAGAAGAGGCTATTGATGGAGTTGAAAGAGCAAGAAAGTTTAATTTTAGAAACATTTCGCTTGATCTTATCCTTGGTTTGCCAGGTTTATCAGATAATTTATTGAAAGAGGACTTAAAGATGCTATTAGCAGTAAAACCCGAACATATTTCGATTTATCAATTAACATTGGAAGAGAAAACGCAGCTTGCTCATCAAGTTAAAAAGGGAGAGATCAAATTATTGAGTGATGAACAGATAAATCATCAATATTTATTAACTCACGAGATCCTGACAAATAAAGGTTTTGATCATTATGAGATCTCCAATTATTCAAAACCTGGATATTCTTCAATCCACAATTCATCTTATTGGAAAGGCGTTTCTTATTTAGGAATTGGCCCGGGTGCACATTCATTTAGAGATAATAAAAGAATTTGGAATGTTGCCAATAATGTTGGCTATGCTAATGCAATAGAAAAGAATGAAGCTTGGTACGAAGGGGAGCAATTAGATATAAAAGATCAATTTAATGAGTTTATTATGATCTCACTGAGAACCAAAGAAGGCTTGAATTTAAAAGAGTTGGAAGTAAAATTTACTAGTCTTAATATAAAGGGTGTGAAAAACAGTATTGATACCTGGATAAAAAATGAATTGGCTGTTCATAATGATGGAATTGTA
>JAUVAY010000169.1 GCA_030591505.1 Flavobacteriales bacterium
AGCTTTTATTACGGAAGTGAATACTATCTATTTGTATACGATGTGTATTCTGATATTCGTTTTGTAGCTGCACCTCCTACTGCTATTGGTAAGTTTGGTGGAGATACTGATAACTGGATGTGGCCACGCCATACAGGAGATTTTAGCTTCTTTAGAATTTATGCTTCTCCTGAAAATGAAGCTGCAGATTATAATGAGGAAAATACTCCATTCCAGCCCAAGTATTTCTTTCCTATTTCAATGGAAGGTACCCCTGAAAATTCTTTTTCTATGATATTAGGCTATCCTGGTTCGACTGATCGTTATTTGACTTCCTATGGAATTCAAAATGAACTCGATCTAAAACAACCGGCTATTGTAAAGATCCGGACATTAAAACTAGCCACATTGAAGGAGGATATGGATCGTGATCCTGTAATCAAATTACAATATGCTTCAAAATATGCACGTACTTCTAACTATTGGAAATACTATATCGGACAACAAGAACAATTAAAAAGAAATAAGGTTAGCGAGCTTAAAAAGCAAGAAGAAAATGATTTTAGTGAATGGGTAAAAGCTGATCTGGAAAGAACTGCTAAATACGGCGAGGCATTGAATGATATTTCAACTGCAGAAGATCAATTGAAAGAATATATTCTACCTAAAACTTATTTTAAAGAGGTTATTTATAGAACCGATATTAATAAGATCTACTTTAAGCTCTACGGACTTAATAAATTACTTAAAAAAGAAGCTGAAGGAAAAAACAGCTTGAGTGAAGAAGAAAAAACTAAACTAAGGTCTAGCATTGATGCAAAAGCCGAAGCAATTGCTGAAGGACTTGATGATTTTTATAAAGACTACAATGAAAGTACAGCACAAAAAGTTTACAGTGCCTTATTGGAATTATATTATAATGACCTAGAAGAAAAGTATCATCCTGCGATACTTGATCAAATGCATAAGAAATATAAAGGTGATCTATTGGAATTTACCCAAAAAGAAATGGCAAACTCTCCTTTTGGTTCACAAGACAAATTGGAAGCTTTCTTAAAGGATCCTAATTATAAAGCCTTTGAAAAAGACCCTATGTACCAAATCTTTGATGGTGCGTATAAAATCTATAAGGAATCAAAAAACCCTGCAGCAAAAGAGCAACTTAATAGAGGTATGCGATTATATGTTGAGGGAAGTCGGATAATGAATGCTGATAAAATCTATTACCCGGATGCCAACTCTACTTTACGTATGACTTATGGACAAATTAAGGCTTATGACCCAGAAGATGGAGCTAAATTTTATCACTTTACTACCCTTAAAGGAGTAATGGATAAAGAGGATGACGAAAAAGCAGAGTTTACTGTCCCGGTTAAATTAAAGGAGCTTTATGAAGCGAAAGATTTTGGAAAATACTTAGACAAGGATGGTAGTATGCATGTTTGTTTCTTATCTGATAATGATATTACTGGTGGAAATTCTGGTAGTCCGGTTATCAATGGTAAAGGGCATATAATAGGAACCGCATTTGATGGAAACTGGGAAGCGATGAGTGGCGATATTTCATTTGAGCCAACTATTCAACGAACTATTTCTGTGGATATTCGCTACACACTTTTTGTTATTGACAAATTGGGTGGCGCTGGTCAATTGATCGATGAGATGAAACTTATTTATCCAAGTGTAAAAGAAGAAGTGATTTTAGAGGAAGGTGAAAATGAGGAGAGCATGGAAGCTGTAGAAGGAATTCCTACGATATAAAAGTAAAAATATTACAAAGGTTCACAGAGAAAAAAAGGAGATGCAAACAATGCATCTCCTTTTTCTATGAATTAGGTAAAGGTGTATTAGTGCATTCTTAAACTCGCGGATCCATATTCTACTTCCACACTCACATGCGGCAAATCACTTCCACTTCCTATGCTTCCTTTTAAATAGTGGTCTGAATGATCTTTTTTATCAATATTTACCGTCGCTCCATCCGGTAAAGACACATCACCAAATTCAGCCTCACATTCGAAAGTAAAGTTGGCGCCTTTTTCAAAATAAACTTTTATACTGGCAAAGGAATTTTCCAATGATAGTCCCTCAAATCCTTTCGACACTTTATTTACTCTAATCGACCCATATTCATTACTTAGGTCACCTTTTACATGAATAGTACCGACCTCTACTGAAGAGAAACTTGCATCCATTTCTAAACGGTTCACATCTTCAATTTCTATTTCATCGTATTCAGATCTGCAATCCAGTCCCTCAACTGTTTCAATATTTACATGGCTAAATGAAGATTGTAAATTAAGTTCCTTTGCGCGGTCAAGGTTAAAACGATCGGCATAGGCTAATTCTACATGTCCTTTATTGATAAGGCCTATTGAACCTTTAGAGAATTGGAGGTCGATCTCATTATTTTCAGCTGTTAATTTTCCGATGGTTAAACTACCAAACTCAACCGCTATATCCGTCGTACCATTCCATTCTCCAATATAAACATCACCAAACTCATTTCTAAGGTTTAGCGTCATGCTTGGAGGTGCTTTAATCGTATAGTCGATTTGGAAACTTCCTTTGAAATTACCTTTATTTTTCTCAAATCTTGTTTCTACTTCAACAAGAGAAGAAGCTCCATCGATATCTATTACTATTTGATCAAGCCTTTTTTGTGCTTTTTCTGTATTAGACGCTTCGACTGTTATCACAACAAGAATCTCTACTTCGTTTTTATCACTATTAATAAGGTCTACTTTTCCAAATTGGTTATGTATTTTTAATGTTGCATCCTTATCAACTTGAATTGTCTTTTCAATAGTCTTCGATAATTCCTCAGACTTTGCTTGCGCTCCATTAGGCAGTAAAAGGAGTAAGGTGAATGCCAATAGGAGAGATGGGATATAAATTCGCTTTTTCATTTTCTTCAGTTTTTTGGGTTTCTTTAATATTAAGTTTTTGCAATAAGGTTTCTAATACTGTTATTCTAAGTTGATAATTCTTGATCATTGCAAAAACTATTCTCGAATTACCGGGGTTAAGTGCAAGGTCTTTCTCCAACCTTGTATAATTAACTTCCAGCTGGTCCATTTTGTCTATGGCTTCTTTATAAACCAAGTTTCCAACTTCATTATCTTCCGTTTTCAACTCGCCTAATTTTTCTGCCATTTGATCTTGATAGAAAAACTCTACTTCTTTATACTTTTCTGATACATCAGCCAATGTCATCGTATTATTGGTTGGCGTATTGACACTGGACTGGTCCCAGAACCAGGCAAAAGCAATAGAAGTTACCAAAATAGCTACGGCTGCTGCCGATCTCATAAATTGATAGGAGATGTTTAGCTGTAGTCCTTCAGACTTATGATTCATTTCATCATCTAATCGATCCATAAATCGGTTACGATGACCCATTTCAGGTTCTTGAGCTATATTATGCTCCTCTTTTTCGAATCGTTCTTTAAGCTTGTCTTGCATGATTTTTCAGTTTTAAATTCATGACTAGTTTTTTTCTTGCTCTCAAGTATTGCGATCGTGATGTAACCGGCTTGATATCTAATATCTGTCCTATTTCATCATGATCCATACCTTCGATAAGATGTAAATTAAGCACTACTCGGTATCCTTCAGGTAAGCGATCGATCTCATCGCATATCTCATTCATACTAAATTTGCTGTAGCTGCCCTCATCGTTGTCAAATTGTTCCGGGATATTTCCTTCCGGAATGTCTAAATAGTCGAGAGATCGTTTTTGCAATGCATTTAATGACTTGTTAATAGCTATTCTTTTGATCCATGTACCGAAACTTGATTCGGAACGGAAGCTCGTAATTGATGAGAAAGCACTTAAAAATGCGTCCTGCATCAAATCTTCTGCCTCCATAGGGTCTTTCACCATTCTAAGGATGGAATTATAAACTGCTCTATAGTACAAGTCATATAATTTCATCTGTGCAATCCTGTCATTAAGCTTGCACCTGTCAATTAGGTCCTGATGAATATCTTTTACTTTTTCGCTAAACAAATCTCTCGACATTTTAGTTGTTGTTGCTTTGCAAATGATTTATAAAAACCTCTTTACACTCTTATAGACCATGCAAAGTCATGAGTGTTGCATCAAACTGAAAAAAAATAAATAATATTAGAATTATAAAAGCACTTCGCTTCACTCTTATTTAATTAAGCGCTCATAAACTTCCTGAATGCTCCGAAGAAACTCGTAGCTATTTTCTTTTGAATAAACCCTTACAACATTAATGATTCCCATATGGCGATTAAAATGTGCTGTGGCAGCATCGAACCCTTTGCCATTCCAATTGTTCTTAACTTGGAAAGTAAGTGTTTCGAACTCTTTCCATTTTAGATGTTTTGGTAAGGTAATGTAGCCAATTTCATTTTCCTCCTGATCCATATAGATTCCATTTTCCAATTCTTTAACCAGAAATACCTTATCGGTCTTGATCAATACCTTTTTATGGATCTTCTTTTCCTTTTTAATAAAGCTCACCCCTTCCTCCTGAATAAATTCTTGAATGTCCTTTAAGTGATCATAATTTTCAAGGTATTTAATTCGAAATGCAGAACGCCTTTCATTAAAAATCTGAATGCTTCCTGAAGTCATATCAAAAGTAATTTGACAGTACTTTTTAATACGAGACTCTATTCGTTTTACTTCCTCATAACGAAACTTTCGTTTTGTAGGCAAATAAATAAAATTAGGCCTCATCTCTTCATCTTCCAATCCGTAGTATCCTGGATAAGAGTCTTCAACTTCATAAACAACTGCTTTGTCAACCCCTTTATCATGTAGGGTTTTTAATGTTTCTTCTTTAATAATCGAACCGGTAAATTCATGGATACAGTCATTCATGGCTAATTGATTTAAGCCTATAATTTACTGAATATGGATGAGAAAAGAAAGGCAATTTGATTAAACTACAAATGGAAAAAAGTTTTTCTATTCCATAATAGTTGCCTGCCTCTTATAAACCGAATAATCTAATTATATCAATCAACAACAAAACGTTGCGCACTTCGTGTTCCAAATTGACTTTTAACTTCCAATAAATAGATACCCGAAGTAAGATGACTCACATCTATTACATGAGATTCCGAATTTATCGAATGCTTCATCAATTGTTTTCCCATTAAGTCATATATAACTATATCAAATTTTTGAGGCGTGTATTCATTAATTGAGATACTTAACTTAGTAGAGGTCGGATTAGGAAATAATATGAATGACAATTCAGGCTTTTTATATTCTACTATATTATCAGCTAAATGACATCCGGGCTCTAAACACCCATATCCATCTACTTTTAATGCAAATCCAGATTGAATTCCTTGCGGGTACAAAGGGTGAGTTGAGGCTAAGAAATAGCCTCCCAAGATATAACCACCATCAG